>NZ_KK366042.1:0-33646 GCF_000686965.1 Butyrivibrio sp. AE2005 | reverse complement strand
TTTTCACACCGTACGCTTTCCTTTCAGTCTTTCTGTACGGTGTCATTTCCTGTTTTTACACCGTACGCTTCTTACACAAGCTATCTATACGGTGCAGGTATCCATATTCCTTTTTACACATTCCATTTGAAACAGTTATCTATATGCAATAAAATAATTTTAAAAAAGGAGGTTTCAAGCATTTATGAGTGCTAACGTAATTCGCATCGAAACAGAAAATGATTCGCTGTTTCTTAAAGATAACGAAATTCATATGTTTGCAAATGCGATCGAATATGTATACAAACCATCTATAATCAAAAAAATGGCCATTATCACATCAATAAAAGAAAATGGCAGTATCGAAAAGTCTTTAGTTCTATATATTGGTGCCGACACTGAAATATATATAAAATCCAATCATAAATGCTTTCAACCTTTTTTATTTAATCAGATTAGAACAAAGTTACCAGTGAATTCTAAAAAGATTCTTGATGCCTTGGCATGCACAAGTAACAATACATCTATGATATACAATTATAAACAAGGTGTTCTCTCTTTAGTTTCTTTTTCAATTTGGGTTCTTTCAATTGCCATTGTTATTACTTCAGATAGTTTGTCTTCTAAGATTATACTTGTAGCATTGGGAATAAATATTATAGGATTTGTACTTGATATCATTGCGTATTTAGATAATCCCGATAATAAGTTTGCAGTTAATGTTATGACAGTGTATATAGTAAACTATGGACTTGTTATATCTCTGGCAATTCTATATTTTACATGTATAGACGCACTCGACGCAGCAGTCAACGCTACAATTAAACATTTCTGCGGTTCATGCCAGAGTATGCCATAAGTACTCTACTAAAAAGGAAGATTTTTGCCCATGTATAGGATAATGATGTTATCTGCAATATTTTTTGGCTTTTCTACCGCATCAGGTCTGCAAAAGAAAAAGAATGTTCCATTGAGAATTATAGGCTTGTCCGTTGTATTAGAAATGATCCTGTGTATGTATATGTCATTCATAGGATATCTTGTGATCACAAAAGGACGAACTATCGGCCTTAACAGTACAGGAGCTGCCCTGGGCATGATCTTGGGCGTGCTTATTTTTTCCAAGATAACTCCTCAGTACAAAAAAGTGTTTTTCGAATCCTATGTGATAGTCTTGCCTTTAATGTACGGACTTGGAAAAATCGGATGTGCTTTTGCGGGATGCTGTGCGGGTATTCCGTTTAACGGTTTCATGCGTGTACACACCACCAACGGCAATCTGTTTCCGATTCAAAAGTTGGAAGCGGTAGTTTTTCTGCTTCTTTTTGCAGGTTCTCTGCTATTATATTTCAAAGATCGTTTTAATCCATCACACGCAGTAATCATCTATTGTATAGCAAAAATCGCGCTGGACTTTCTAAGGATCGGACATGTCGATCACTTAATAACCACCAATCAGATAATGTGTGCCGCCATTATGGCATTTTTTATCCTCTACACATCAAAATCATCATAATCCCCATTATCATAGCCGCCGTAGCTATCGTATTCCTTGATCTTGTCGGTAGCTCTTCTGTTGAATTGCTGCTTGAACTTTTGCTGCTTGAACTTTTGTTCCTTAAGCTTTGCTTTTGCCTTTTCTTTTGCCTTCGCTTTCTTTTTGCGCTTCAGCATAAGCTCTTCTTCATCATCTTCTTCCTCTTCTTCGTCTTCGTATTCTTCATCCTCGTCGTCGTAATCATCGTACTCTTCGTATTCCTCGTCCTCCTCATTCCTGATAAAGAGTGAGAGTCCGCGAAGATGATGCATTATAAATATCGCAACGAGTATGAATATATCGGTATATAAAAGACCTACGATATAGTAATTTTCTTTTATCAAATATCCCAGTTTAAAGCCTATAACACTTAAGATGCCCGATAAAAGAAGCGCAAACACAAGTAAGAGCCCGTGTTTTATCGCGCCCAGTATCGCGTATATGAAATCAACAAAAGATGCATCGAAATACACGAATCTACCTATCATCAGTCCGAAATAATACATCATGATAGGACTATACTGCTCTTTGCTGACGGTAGCATCGCCAAATGTAGTAAAGCACGTCAAAACAATGATCGCATAGAACATTCCGAGCATTCTTACAGAAGCCTTATCTTCCTTGGAAATTCGTCTAAGAGGGATGATTATCTTATCAAGAACCGTGTTTATAAAACAGGTCATGGAAATAAGGAATAAAAGCAGGAAATCCTTGTTTTTATCCCATTGATAATAGAACCACTTAATCCCCATCGGCATACTGCCCATTTTCTTAGCCTGATAGAGAGGTGTCAGAAGTTCAAAAATATGGTTACAGATTATATATGCGCACGCAAATAATATTACCGATGTACTCGATATCATCATCTCGAAAAAGAGCTGCATATTATCTACAGTGCGTCTTTTAAACTCATCATGTCTTTCGCTGCTGTGAACAAGGCATACGGACATTCTGGTTCCAAACATTATGATCAAGCTGATGATCAGTAAACCGGCAAATGCCATCCCCAGAAAAATAAGCTGTTTAGCTCTGTTAAAATCCGGGTTTATATACTTATCAATCGTCATATGTCAAAAAATTCCTCCGTCAGATCATACTATATATGTTACCATATTTTTATCTTTTTCGCTCTTTTTTTAACATATTTTTTTGACATTATTCTAAAAAAAGGATAAACCTTTTAGAAGATAGCGTAAATGATTCTTTACAAGTTCACGGAATATAAACTACAATATTATTATAGTTCTGAAATATCAATACACCAAAAACGCGAAGGAGGCAAGAATGTTGGAAGACAACTTTTTAACCGGTGAGCAAATGGATACTATCGGTGAGATTGCCAATATCAGCATGGGTAATTCCGCAACTACTCTTAGCTTAATGGTAAATAAAAAAGTCGATATCACTACTCCAAGTGTAAAACTTATAAAGAGAAGCGAAGCTTTGGATGATTACGAAAAGACCTGTATTTTCGTGCAGATTCACTATGTAAAAGGTCTTGAAGGAAATAATGTCCTGATTCTTAAAGAACACGACGTAAAAGTCATGACAGATCTTATGATGGGCGGAGACGGTACAAATACGGCCGGCGAGATTTCCGATCTTCATCTTTCAGCCGCTTCGGAAGCAATGAATCAGATGATGGGTACGAGTGCAACCTCTTTATCATCTATGCTCGGCGTTCCCACAGACATCAGCACTCCTATCGTAAACAGGATTGATGTTGAGAGTATCAAAGTTTTCGAGAAAATGTTTGATACTACATACGATAAATTTGTTAAAATAGCTTTTAGGATGACAATCGGCGATTTAATTGATTCCGTTATGGTACAATTATATCCGATACGATTCGCAAAAGATATGTGCAACAAATTTTATACAAAGGAAAACGCAGAGAACAATGAATAAGGCAGAAACACTTGAGATCAAAAAGCAATTTACACCGGACAGGTGTACTATCGACCACATTTGCGGATGCTATGTGGATCACGACAAGAACAAACTATTCACTTTCAGAAAAGCCTTCGGACAGCTTCCGGAGGAAGAGATGTTCAAATATCTCGATATTTTCCAGCATACTCTTGCAGGAACTTTTGGCAAGAATCTGATCAGTCTTGAGTTTCCTCTTGACCAGGAACAGCCGGGAGGTACTCAGGACTTTCTTTTGACCTTGAGGAATTCCCAGCTTCAGGATGACGAGCTTGTAGATGAATTCTACGAAAAGATAATCGCCAACTATGTAAACGGCGAGAATTACTACATCATCCTCGTTCACGCAGCATATGACATTCCGGGAATCACAAGCGATGG
Source organism: Butyrivibrio sp. AE2005 (assembly GCF_000686965.1). Classification (NCBI taxonomy): domain Bacteria; kingdom Bacillati; phylum Bacillota; class Clostridia; order Lachnospirales; family Lachnospiraceae; genus Butyrivibrio; species Butyrivibrio sp. AE2005. The sequence goes on along the minus strand of NZ_KK366042.1, from coordinate 29,820 downwards.
TATCGAGATGGAGGATGCGTCAGAGAACGTATATGACTACATCCTTTGCAGCATCTGTCCCGTTAAGCTTTCAAAGGCAGGACTTGGCTACAACGAGAAAACAAATGTGATCGAAGAAAGATTCAGGGACTGGATCGTAGACGGTCCTACAAAGGGCTTCCTATTCCCTGCTTTCATCGAAAGAGACACGGATATTCACAACATGCTCTACTTCACCAAGAAGCCTGATGACCTTCAGCCTGAATTTATCGAGGCAATGTTCGGCGGAAGAGCTCCTTTGGCAGCTCCTGAGCAGAAAGGCATCTTTGATACGGTTGTTCAGAATACGATCGGAGAAAATGCCGATTACGACATAATGAAGAATATTCACGACAACTTAAATGACATGATTGAAGATCACGCAGACGATCCGGAGCCTCTTGAGCTCAATAAGAACGACGTTAAGCAACTCCTTCACGACAGCGGCGTTTCGGATGAGCGTCTCGGCTACTTTGAAGAAACCTACACAAAGTGCGCAGGTGATGAGGACTACCCTCTCCTTGCAAGTAACATTGCACATACCAAAAAGTTTGATATCGAGACTCCAAATGTTGTCATCAAGGTAAAACCTGACAGAACCGACCTTGTTGAATCCAAGATCGTCGACGGCAGACAATGCCTTGTAATCGCAGTTGATGACCACATCGAAGTAAACGGAATCAACGTAAGAACATTTATGGACAGATAAAACTACGAATTGTATACAAAAACGAGCTTACTTTTCTTTTTATTTAGAAAAGGCAAGCTCGTTTTTTGGACCTTACGCCCTATAAGTAAATTTCAAATTTTTTCAAAAAATAGATAATCCCGATTGTTTCGACGGACGATTCCGTATCTCTAAACTCAAGGATTTGGTAATCAATTAATAATTCATACTTTTAAGCATTTCGATAGCGGTCTTATGTCTTCCATCGGAACCGGGATACTCGTACTTCTTAAGAAGACGTTCCCTCATCTCCTCAGGATGATTATATAATTGATCCATAATTCTATCAAAAGCTTGTCTCCATTCGCCCATACTAATGTACCTCCATTTGACAAACAACGATAGCGTGTACAATAGTATATTATTTTGGAGATTTGTGCAATCGGTAATTCAACCAAAAATATGAAATGTTTTTATACCAACTTCTATCCTATAGTTCAGATTGCCGCAATAGCCTTCTTCGGGCACTTTGAAACACATGTATCACAATGTATGCATTTATCCTGATCGATACTTGCCACATTATTCTCTACAACGATTGCTCCCGTAGGGCAATCTCTTTCGCACATATGGCATCCGATACATCCCACTTTACAATACTTGTTTACATATTTACCCATATCCTGCGACTTGCAGGCAACAGCTTCTCTTGCATCGTATGGTATGAAATCGATAAGGTGTCTCGGACAAATATCAACGCACTTTCCACAAGCCTTACACTTTTCCATATCCACCACGGCAACACCGTTCACTACATGTATTGCATCAAACTTGCACACAGATACGCAGCTTCCGCCGCCAAGACATCCGTATCCGCAAGTCTTCGAACCGCCTCCCGGAGCCTGTGCCTGGAATCTGCAGTCATCTGCTCCCTTATATTCATACTTCTGGGTTGCCTGCTCGCAATCGCCGCTGCAATGCACAAATGCAACCATTCTCTTTGTCTTTTCAGCCTTAACGCCCATTATCGCAGAAATTGCCTGCGCTACCGGTGCACCACCGACAGGGCACTGATTTACAGCTGCTTCCCCCTGAGCTATTGCCGTCGCACATCCCGAACATCCGGGATATCCGCAACCTCCGCAGTTATTGCCGGGAAGCGCTTCCAGGATCGCAGCTTCTTTTTCATCAATATCGACATGGAGCTTCAGATCTGCAATGCCAAGGATAAATCCTATTGCAACTCCAACGCCTGCAACAACTATCGTTGCAATGATTATTCCACTGATCATAAGTCATTCTCCTTCTTTCAGCCAAGATTTGTAATTATTACTTCAAAGCTGAAAATCCCGTAAATGCGATTGCCATAAGTCCCGAAGTAAGAAGCACAAGAGGCATTCCCTTGAAGCTCTCCGGTATATCATTGTACTCCATCTTCTCGCGAAGTCCTGCCAAGATAACTATCGCAATTGTAAAACCAACGGCTGTTGAAAAACCGCAGACCGTACTCCCTTCGATGGTGTAATTGTTTGTAACGTTGTTAAGTGCAACACCGAGAACCGCGCAGTTTGTTGTTATGAGAGGAAGATACACACCAAGCGCCTTGTACAGTGAGACCATATATTTTTTCAATATCATCTCAACAAACTGAACAAGCATCGCAACAACAAGAATAAACACGATTGTCTGTAAGTATCCGAGATCAAAAGGTTTAAGAACAAACCAGTAAATAGTACTACATACAAGTGATGAAAGAGTCATTACGAAAATACATGCGCCGCCCATTCCAAGCGCGGTGTCAATTTTTTTGGAAACACCAAGGAACGGACAAAGGCCGAGGAACTGACTCAAAACAACATTATTTATAAGAGAAGCGGAAAGTATGAGTACCAGAAATTCCATTATTGTATCTCTCATTATTTTTCAGCCTCCTTCTTTGCTACATTTGATTTCATTTTGTTCATTGCCGCAATAAGGAAAGCAAGTACAAAGAACGCTCCCGCCTGCTGAACGAAAATGCTGACAGGTTGATATTTAGTAAGATATTTTCCCACAATTCCAGTAATAACCGTATCAGGGCCAAGAACCGGAACATTAAATGCTGTTCCCGCACCGATAAGCTCTCTAAAAAGACCGATAACTGTAATAGCGCAGGTAAATCCTATTCCCATTCCCACTCCGTCAAAGAACGAAGGTACAATTCCGTGTTTACTTGCATACGCTTCCGCTCTTCCGAAAATGATACAGTTAACAACTATAAGCGGTATATATACACCGAGCGCTTTATTAAGTGTCGGCACATATGCCTGCATAAGAAGCTGAACCAATGTAACAAAAGATGCGATTACGACAATAAACGAAGGAATCCTGACCGTAGCAGGTATAATCTTTCTTAATGCCGAAATTACCGCATTACTGAGTGCCAAAACAAATGTAGTCGCAAGTCCCATTCCGAGTCCGTTTGTGGCGGAAGATGTAACCGCAAGGGTGGGACACATACCGATCATAAGTACTAATGTAGGATTCTCAGCAATGAGACCGTTAAAAAATCTCTCGGCGGGAGAATCTTGTTCCAATCCAAGCGCGCCTTTCTTTATATCTTTGCTCATTGCTTTGCTCCTTTCTTAAGTGCTTTTTCAAAATATGCGTTGGCAACATCTACACCATCGGTAATTGCCTTAGATGTAATCGTCGCTCCGGAAATCGCCTCTATCTGAGAACCGGAATCCGAAAGCTGTCCGGACTTTACAACTGAAAATTGTACAGCGTTTTTACCCGCAAACTGAGGTGCAATGATCTTTTCCGCATTCATTCCAAGTCCGGGTGTCTCCGCGATTGAAATAATGGAGATTCCGTTCATCTTGCCACCGTTTGTTATTCCGACAGTGAATATAATTGAATCGCCATAACCTTTGGTTTTCATCTGAATTACATATCCGAGCAGATTCCCGTTCAGATCAAGTGCCTGCTTTACACCCTGTAAGCGAACTCCCTTGACAGCGAGTTCATCATACACATCTTCCAATATTTCTTCATCCCATCTGATATCATTGAATGTGATCGCATCACTGAATACGGACTGATTGGCTTTGTTCTGCGCCAACATATCCTGATATGCTATCGGATCTTTTGTAACCTGATATACAAGTCCCAAAAGAGCTCCCGCAACCAAAGTGATGATAAAAAGTATAAAGGCGTTTTTGATCATGCCAAAAAATTCTCTCATGCTTTCATCGCCTCCTTTTTAGCTTTTCCCCTGATTCCGAATGCCCTCGGAATAGTTACTCTCTCAATAAGCGGAACCAAAAGATTTCCGATTATGATCGCATACGAAACGCCCTCTGCATTTGCTCCAAAAATACGGAAGAGTCCTGTCAAAAGACCTAAGATGATTCCGTAAATATATCTTCCCTTCGGGGTAATGGGGCAGGTTACATAGTCTGTTGCCATAAAAAATGCACCGAGCATAAGTCCGCCGCCCGAAAGATGTGCGGCAATGTATCCCCAGTTAAATCCATATTCTCCAAACAAACCTACAAAAGCCACAAACGAAACGATATAACTGAAAGGAATAACATAATCGATTACTCCGACAGCAAAAAGGATGATTGCTCCGATAACAATGCAGATCATTGATGTCTCTCCTATTGTTCCCGAAGTGTTTCCTATTATCATGTTCTTGATATCAACCTGAACGCTGTTCTTAAGGTTAAAAAGCGGTGTTGCTCCCGAATATGCATCACAGTTAAAGTTTGTCATTATTGCCGGAAAAGAGATCATCAAAAAGCATCTTGCACCAAGAGCAGGATTCATGAAATTCTGTCCCACACCTCCGAAAAGTTGCTTGACCATAACGATCGCAAAAGCTCCTCCGAGCACAGGTACCCAGAGCGGCACTGCCGGCGGCAGGTTAAGTGCAAGAAGCAATCCTGTGACCACAGCGGTAAAATCATTTATAGTGATAGGCTTACGAAGCACCATAGAGCTTATGATCTCGGAAGCAACGCATGATGCGATTGAAACTCCGATCAAAAAGATACTGTAAACACCAAAATTATATATTCCATATCCGGTAGCAGGAAGAAGCGCAATAAGTACCCAGATCATAATATTCGAGGTCGTCACGCTTGATCTTACATGCGGATTGGATGACACCTTTCTCAATTTTTCCATCAAAATGTCCCCCTTACTTTTTCCTATTTGCAAGCTGAATTTTTCTCATACCTTTGATCAGCTGAGTAAGCTGTCTCCTCGCAGGACAAATATAACTGCAGCATCCGCACTCGCAACATTCCATTCCGTATAACTGAAGGAATTTTTTCTCATCGTTATGTTCTACCGCATCGGCAAGATTCTTGGGAATGAGTCTTTCAGGACACACTTCAACGCACCTTGCGCAGTTAATGCAGGCCGACGGTTCAAACTGTGAAACGGCATCTTTTGTAAGGCATGTAAGCGCAGATGCAGTCTTTGTAGTGGGAACATCAAGATCAAATATGGCAAATCCCATCATGGGACCACCGGAAATAATCTTGGCAGGCTCCTTGTAAAAGCCTCCGGCATCATCTAAAAGCTGAGTGTAGCTTGTTCCTATTCTTACTTTGTAGTTTCTGGGATTTGCAACGGCATCTCCTGTGATGGTAACGATTCTCTCCATCAAAGGTCTGCCCTCTTTTACAGCTCTGCAGACAGCACAAAGTGTATCAACATTATCAACGATACATCCCGCATCCGCAGGGAGCATTGATGAGTTGATCTCTCTACCCGTAACGGCATAAATGAGCATACGCTCAGCGCCCTCGGGATATTTAGTCTTTACAGCCTTTACGCTGATATTTTCTAAGTCCTTTGTAAGATCTCTGAATATCTTGATCGCGTCCGGCTTATTATCTTCAATCGCAAGTATTCCTCTGGCATTAGGGAAAATGCTAACGGCAATCTTCAGTCCTTCCAAAAGCAGTTCAGGTTCCTCAATCATACGCCTGTAATCGGAAGTCAGATATGGTTCACATTCTGAGCAGTTAGCAATTACATAATCGATCTTATCGGGTTCCTTCGGTGAAAATTTAACAGCGGTAGGGAAACCTGCACCTCCCATACCTACCACGCCGGCCTCTCTGACAGCCTCGATCTTGTCTTCAGCGGTCATCTCGTCATAGCGCTTACGCGGTCTGAATCTCACCTCTTCATATCGTTCATCGTTCTCAACGATAATACTCTCACACATAGCTCCCGTAGCAAGTCGTCTCGGTTCAATCGCGACAACAGTACCGGAAACAGTTGCATAAATAGGCGCAGACACAAAACCGTTTGCCTCCGCAATCTTCTGTCCGGTCAAAACATGGTCTCCTACGGCAACTATGGCCTTTGCCGGTGCACCAATGTGCTGTGACAAAGGATATACCAAGTCTCCTTTTGGTAGCACTGATTTTATGGGCTTACCCTTAGTTAACTCTTTGCCTTCATAAGGATGTATGCCGCCCTTAAAAGTACCTTTTGCCATTTCCTACCCTTCTTTCGATTGTTTTAGAAAAATATTTACCTGAATAGATAATTTCAGATTGGTTTTTATACCACTGCTTTAATTGTATCAAATTTTTAATCAAAATTAATGATTAATCTCAAAAATTGCGGATATTATTTTAACAAAATACTGCTTTAGTTTTTGTGGTACAATTATTTATAAGGTGATTTTTGAAAGTAGGTATAACTTAGCATGAAGAAAAGTGTCAAAAACATCACATTTTCAGACGATCATATCATCCACAAACTTCCGCAGATGCTCGGATGCAGCAATGACGACATATTATTTATAGATATAGAAACAACCGGCCTTTCTCCCAGAAACTCAGACATTTATATGATAGGCCTCTCTTATTGTGAAAACGATTCCTGGCGAATTGTCCAGCTTTTTGCAGAAAACACGGCCGAAGAAGCCCATATTCTCAAGGTGTTTGCCAGAAATTACGGCAATCACTCCAAGATAATCAACTTTAACGGAGACAGATTCGATCTTCCTTTTTTAAAAAACAAGTTTGATAAATATAAGATTACAAATCCCATCGAAGATGCAGATTCAATAGATCTTCAAAAGATCATACGTCCTTATCAGGATCAGCTTGGTCTCATAGATTGCAAACAGAGAACAATCGAGATGTACCTTGGTACCACAAGAAAGAATAAACATAACGGCAAAAGTCTTTTGCCCATTTATGCTTCATATAAAAAGACAATGGCAAGGCAGCCTCTTGAGATTCTTTTCCTTCACAACTATGAAGACGTAAAAGGAATGTTTGCTCTGTTACCGATGTTCCTCTTCCTCAAGTTCTTTTCACTTTTCAGGAACATGCCCGAAACATCGATCAAAACGGATGAACCAATTTCGCCCGAGAATTATCTTGCCTCCGATTTGCCGGATGAAGAAACTGTTCTTCCCGTAAAAGCAAAAAAGGTTCAGGCCAATTATTACAATGATTATGAAGGCAATCTCAAGAAAGAAATATTCATGAAGCTCGAGCTTCCCTTTGCACTGCCGTCTTCTTTGACAGGACATCTTGATGACTGTTATTTCAAGACAGACAAGGATGAAGCGATCTTAAGAGTTCCTATATATGAGGCGGAGCTTAAATATTACTATTCCAATTACAACGATTACTACTATCTTCCAAAAGAAGATACGGCAATCCACAAGTCAATCGCATCATTTGTTGACAAGAAGTACAGGGAAAAGGCTAAGCCCGATAATTGCTACACCAAGAAAAGCGGGCAATATCTGAGAGAATGGGACCTTGTATTCACACCCTTTTTTAAGTCAGACTACAAGGATGAAAGAATATTCTTCGACCTCAATGCTAATCTTAAGCAAAGTCGCTTTGCTTTAAGTGTATACGCATCGCACATAATTGCACATATTCTTGAAATCTAAAAGGCTTTCGCACCGGATAAGTGTGAAAGCCTTATTTCTTGTTAAATAGTATATTTACTTTAGTTCAAGGGTCTTTCGTAATAGAAAGAGTTCTTTCTTACGTAACCCATATCCTTATAATTTATGATCTGTTCTGTGCTTCCGATAAAGAGTATTCCGCCTGGAGCAAGTGAATCATAATATTTTCTGAATATCTCGTCCTTAGCTTCTTCAGTGAAATAAATAAGCACGTTTCTGCATACAAGGAGATGACAATCCTTCGGATACGGATCTCTCAAAAGATCTGCCTGCTTGAAAGTAACTCTTGATTTAATCTCATCGGATACCTTCATCTTTCCGTCAGCAGTTTCTTCAAAAAACTTGGTCTTAAATTCTGCCGGAACGCCGGCAACTTCCTTTTTATCGTAGATTCCCGCCTTAGCTTTTGCAAGAACAACCGCATCAAGATCGGTCGCGAGAACGTTTATCTGATTTAACGGCATGTGCTTTGAAAGCATCATAACAATAGTATATGGCTCATCACCTGTAGAACAAGCAGCGCTCCAGATCTTGAGATTTTTGCCAAACTTATTCATAAGTTCGGGAACCATCTCTTTATCCATCAAATTCCACTGATCTGCATTTCTGAAGAATTCAGAAACATTGATAGTAAGATAGGATACAAAAGAATCAAGCGCCTCTCTGTCCTTCTTTATAAGATCGGCAAAACCATCATAGCCCTTTACATCATACTTCCCTATGAGGGTATCGATTCGCCTCTTCATCTGTTTTTCTTTATATGAATTGAGGTCAATCTTAGTCAGATCATAGACTGCTTTTTTAAACCACTCATAATCATATGCCATGGATAATCCTCCTGATTCTTTTTCTTTTATTTTATTATAGTGCGAATTGTATGTAAAATTAAAAAAAAATAAAAACCGGCATTTCTGCCGATTTTTATTTTTATATGATGTTTAGAAACTATTAGTTCTCTTCCTGTTCCTGCTCTGCGATAACCTTATCGATATCTACAGAAACAACATCTCCGCTCTCGGCCTCTTCTTCCTTCTCAGGAGCGAACATAGCCTTGATTGAAAGGCTGATCTTCTTCTCCTCTTCATTGAAGTCTACAATCTTAGCTTCAACTTCCTGGCCAACCTTAAGTACGTCAGCAGGCTTCTCAACATGCTCCTTAGCAATCTGAGAAACATGAAGAAGTGCGTCGATACCGGGCTCAAGCTCTACGAATGCACCGAAATCAGTCATTCTTGCAACTTTACCGGTTACAACATTACCTACAGCATACTTAACTGTAGCATCCTTCCAAGGATTCTCGTTGTCGAACTTTCTTGAAAGCGCGATTTTGCTGCCGTCGATGCTCTTAACGAGTACCTTAACAGTGTCACCGATCTTGAATGCTTTCTTAGGGCTCTCAACACGTCCCCAGCTCATCTCTGAAATGTGAAGAAGTCCGTCTGCTCCGCCAAGATCGATGAAAGCACCGAAATCTGTAACGTTCTTTACAACGCCTTCTACAACATCGCCAACTTTGATTGAATCAAAGAGCTTCTTAGCCTGCTCAGCCTTCTCTGCTGTAACAAGCATTCTTCTGTTACCGATGTATCTTCTTCTCTTAGGATTGTACTCAGTAACAACAAATTGGATCTCCTGATCCTGATACTTTGAGAGATCTTTCTCATAACTATCGGAAACAAGGCTTGCAGGTATGAAGATTCTAACTTCGTCAACAACAACTGTAAGTCCGCCCTCGAGAACCTGTACAACCTTAGCTGTAAGAACTTCCTTGTTATTGAAAGCTTCTTCGATTCTCTTGTTTCCTCTGTCGATAGCGAGTCGCTTGTATGAAAGAATAACCTGTCCATCTGCGTCGTTTGTCTTGAGCACTTTGACATCCATAGTGTCACCGACTTTGACTACAGTTGTAAGGTCAATACTGTTATCGTTGCTATATTCGTTCTTAGTCAAGATACCATCGGACTTGTAACCAATGTTAAGAATTATCTCGTCAGGCTTAACGTCAATAACAGTTCCCTCAACAACCTCCCCCGTGTGAATTGTTTTGAAAGATGCGTTAAGCAACTGTTCAAAAGTTTCTTCTGACATAATTCTGAACCTCCTCAATAATGTTCTTTGGGGTTGATGCCCCGGCGGTAATCCCCACTAGTTTAACCGCTTCCTTTCTCTCTAGATGCAAGTCATCCAGTGTCTGAATAAAATATGTTTTGGCACATTTCTGATTGCAAATTTCGTATAGTTTTCTCGAATTTGAACTATGTGCCCCTCCGATCACTATCATCACATCTGCCTTGGATGCAATGTCTTCTGCTTCGGACTGTCGCTCGTCAGTAGCGTTACATATAGTATTCACAATATTAATATTGTAACCGTTATTCCCAAAGATTTCAACGGTTTCTTGAAATTTATTCTTGTTAAATGTAGTCTGAGAAACTATAGTATACTCTTTTTCTCGGTCACCACGGAACTTTTCGGCACTTTCGGGTGAATCGATAACAAAAACTTCACCATCGGCATAACTCACAATTCCCTCGACCTCGGGATGATTTGCACTTCCGACTACTATTATGGATTTGCCTTTCCCGCTTTCCTCAGAAACTATCTTATGTATGCGCTTTACAAAAGGACATGTCGCATCAATGATCTCAAGCCCCGTCGCAGCTATTTTTTCATGAACTTCCCTGGTAACTCCGTGAGATCTTATAACTATTATCCCACTTTTTATTCCCTCAAGTTCATCAACGGACTCAATGACCTTAACGCCCTTTTCCTCCATATCTTTTACAACTATCTCATTGTGTATTATGGGGCCGTATGTGTATATATTCATTCCCGGGTTATTCTTTATCTGCTCATAAACGGTATCTACCGCCTTTGTAACACCAAAACAAAAACCCGCATGTTCAGCCAGGATTACTTCCATCTGTTTCCTTTCAAACGCCCTTATAGAGCTCAATAATCTTATCTTTAACTTCCTCGATCGTCATATCCGAAGAATCAAGAAATACCGCATCATCTGCCTGCTTAAGCGGAGATATATCTCTGTGCATATCCCTGTAATCTCTGTCTATAATGTCCTTTTCGATTTCTTCGAGATTGCAATCAACCTTCTTTGCAACAAGTTCCTTGTATCTTCTCTCCGCGCGCACACGTGAGCTTGCTGTAAGATAAACCTTAAGGTCCGCACCGGGAAGCACCACTGTTCCGATATCCCTTCCGTCCATTACGACATCAGTCTTCTCGGCGAGCTTCTGCTGAAGTTCCACAAGTTTCTCTCTCACGGCTGCATTTACACTTATTGCGGAAGTCATGTTTCCCACTTCCTCTGTTCTTATAAGTCCGTTTACGTTTTCGCCGTTTAAATATACAACCTGCTCGTTGTTTTCATGCTTTATTGTAATATCGGCCTCTTTACAAGAACCGGCTACCTTTTCGCTTTCATCTGCGCCAATTCCGTTTTTTAACATGTAAAGAGCCATTGCTCTGTACATAGCGCCTGTATCCACATAAATAAATCCAAGCTCCTGCGCAACCTTTCTTGCGATTGTGCTCTTTCCCGCTCCCGCAGGTCCGTCTATAGCAATACTTCCAGCCATTGTAACAATTTCCTCCTAAAAATTAACCGTTCATTCCGGCGCTTTCTCCCGCAAGTCGTCCCGTAGACCATGCAACCTGCAGATTAAATCCTCCGGTCTCGGCATCGATATCCAAAACCTCTCCCGCAAAAAATAGCCCCTTAACAAGCTTTGATTCCATCGTTGAAGGATCTATCTCTTTGACATTGACACCACCTCTTGTGATTATCGCTTCATTAAAGTTTCGCGTGCCCACAACCGTCATCGGCACACTCTTTATGAGCTTTACAAAGCTTAGTCTCTCCTCTTTGGTGATATCATGAACCGCTTTTTCGGGATCGATACCTGAGAGATTAATCATAACAGGAATAAGCTTTGTTGGAAACAGTCCGCCCAAAGCATTCTTAAATTGCTTGTTTATAGCACCTTCAAAATCCCTGAGAATCCTTTTATCAAGCTGTTCCTCGGAAAGAGCGGGCTTAAGATCAAGCAAAAGCCTTGCATTTGCATTCTCTTCATAGTGACAGCTCGCCGTTAGAACCAGCGGTCCGCTCACTCCAAAGTGTGTAAAGAGCATCTCTCCAAAGCCGTCATATACTGGCTTGTCCGCCTTTTTCTTTTTACCGGCAGACTTTTCTTTTTCTTCTTTTTGGGACAAAAAGAGCTTTAACCCGACATTCTTAAGTGACAGTCCCTGCAGATCCTTGCACCAGTCCTCTTCTATCACAAACGGAACAAGTGAAGGCACTGGTTTTACAAGCGAGTGTCCAAGATTCTTCGCAAACTTGTAGCCGTCTCCCGTAGAACCTGTAGAAGGATATGACACGCCTCCCGTGCACACTATCACACCGTCAAACTCTTCTCTTGTGATTGGATCACCTTTCTTTGAATATGTTATCGCAGAAACCACGCCTCCGCTGCTTTCCACAGATAAAACTTCCGTATCGAATATAACCTTTACACCGGCTTTTTTTACGGCGTTGTAAAGAGTCCTTATTATATCGGATGAGTGGTCTGAAACGGGAAATACTCTGTCTCCGCGCTCAACCTTCAGCTTACATCCGTTATTTTCAAAAAAGTCCATAACAGCGCTGTTATCATATCCGTACACTGCGCTGTACAAAAATCTCGGATTTCTTTTGACGTGTCCAAAAAAATCTGTGACATCACAGGCGTTTGTTACGTTGCAACGCCCCTTGCCCGTTATGTAGATTTTTTTCCCGGGCTTTTCATTCTTCTCAAAAACAGTGACGCTCGCGCTGCTCTCCGCAGCAGCAAGCGCCGCCATCATCCCGGCTGCCCCGCAGCCGATAACCGCTATTTTTTTCATATACTGCTAATCCTTAAACAAATCAAAACTAAACTTATGCCGGACTATCATCTTTTGCAATGATATTTCCGAGCATCATCGGATCGTCGGAAGCAAAATCTATCTCGTCGTTAAGATAAACCTGATAATTATTCCATGCCTCTTCCAACATCTTAAGGTCCGCCTTCACCTCGTTCGGCCTTCTCATACAAAGCGCAACCACGAGGGCATTTATGACACTTAACGGTGCCACAAGCGAATCAACTATCGATGCCATCTCACTTCTTGCAAGAAGATTGCAGGAAGAATAAAGATTCATGGGTGAATGAACGGAATCCGTAATTGTTATAACCTTCGCATTCCTGTCATTGGCAAATTCCATGCACTTAAGAGTTCTCATGGAATATCTCGGGAAACTGATACCTATTATCGCATCCCTGTCGCCTATCCTTATCATCTGCTCGAACATTTCCGAGACACTTGTAGTTTTGATTATAACATTATTACCTCTGATCATGTTGAGATAAAAATGTAAAAAATCTGCCAAAGGCTCACAACTTCTTATACCAACTATATAGACCGTCCTCGCCTTTAAGATGATATCAACAGCCGTCTTAAAAGCCGCCACGTCTATATTGTTAATGGTATTCTCGATATTTGCCATATCGGACTGAAGGATTGTCGAAAGAATCTCACCTTCACTGCTTTTCCCAAACTTTCTTCCGACCTTTTCAACGGAGCCGAACTTGTCGCTCACCCACACCGAAAGTGCCTTCTGGAAAGCAGGATAGCCGTCATATCCAAGACTCATGGCAAATCTGACAACAGTAGATTCACTCATACCCACGATCTTGCCAAGCTCAGCAGCCGTCATAAACACAGCCTGCTCATAGTGATCGCAGATATAAGTCGCAATTGACTTCTTGCCTTTACTCATCTTGGAGTAACATTCATTTATTCTTGTTATTACATCTTCATCATTTTCAAATTTCATAGACTGAATGCCTTATACGCCGATTCAAGCATAGAAACTGAAGTTGCCTCATCAAGATCGTAGTCACCTGTAACCGCCATACAGCCTGCTCCGTGAATATATATCCACATCTTCATAAAAAGCTGCTGTGCGTTGCTAATGCCGTCATCAGACGCTCTTTTGATCTCTTTTACAACGTTTTCTTTTGAACCGTTTACAAGATCATACATACTCTTCTTCTCGTCACCCTGTTCGGATACAAAAAGAAGTTTAAATAAATAGGGGAATTTCTGGGCGAACCCAATATAAGCAAGACCGAGGTCCACAAACGGAACCTCATGATTTTTGGAACAATCGTTGTAGTAATCTTCATAGTATGCGGCCGCCTTGTCATAGACATCTTTCTTAAGCGCATCCATACTATCATAAATACGGAAAATAGGCTGTGTTGAACACCCTGCCGCCGCTGCGAGCTTCCTGGACGTTATCTGCTCGAAACCTTCTCTCTTGGTAATCTTAAATGCTGCATTTACAATCTCTTTTTGCGTAATTGTCGCTTTCCTGGACATACAATCCCCTCCCAACATAATTCTGCATAGATTCATATAAAAGCATGCGTTATCATTTTACAGAATTAACGATAGAGTGTCAACGAATTTCACTACTGTCCAAACATTACCTGGTCTTTAAAAAGATTTCCTCATCTGCTGCAACTTTATCCAGAGGATATATCTGCATATACTCATCCATGAGACTCTTTGCACCTGCAAAATCTCCCTTATACTCATATGCACATATTCTGTTAAACATCAGCGCCTGCTGCACTGCGCTGTCATTAAGTCCTATTGCGGCATCAAAAGTAACGATTGCTTCCCCAAAAGCATTTCCCGCCTCTTCTTCATTGCCGGAATCCAGATAGAATCTGCCCTTGTTGATCTGGCACATACCAAGCTGATTACTGATATTTGCACTCTTTGAATTAGACTTCAAATATTCCTTATAAACGCTGATAGCATAGTCATACTGCTGCAATCTCTCATAAGACTGGCCCAAAAGAAGCACTACAGACTCTTTCGTATCATGTCCGCCGTTCTCTTTGTTGGCTTTACTGAGATAATTCTGCGCCTCAGCATCGTTTCCGAGGTAAAAATACATTTCACCCTTCTCGAAATTGGACATGGTTTTCTCGCCACTGTCAAGCGCATGCTGAAGTATGTTCTTGGCCTTATCTTCCTTGCCGTTTTCAGCATATGCCTTGTAGATCATTACTATCATGGAATAATCTTTGTCATTAAGACGGATTGCGCTGGTGAAATCTGCATCTGCGTTTTTCTCCTCACTTTCGCCCGCCTTAAGTTCGCATACTCCCCTGAGGTAATATGCGGTCGGATCTTTGTCTCGAAGACTCAAAATGGCATCATAGATTCCTTTTGCCCTGTTGAAATCCTCGAGTTTCATATATGCCTCGGCAAGGTAATAGTTGGTGTCAAAATCCATATCATCAACTATTCCGTCGTCCGCAGCAAGAGAAGCCAGAAACTCCTGTGCTGCCTCTTCTTCTTTATCACTGTATAAGTATGCTATTCCTCTGCCCCTGTGGACAAGGCACGCGTCTTCACCGTCCTCTTCAGCTTTATCAAAACTTGCCAATGCTTTTGCATACTCATGACTGTCTATGTAAGCAAAACCGGCATCAATACCATGTCTGCCTGCAAAAGATCCGCATCCGCTCAGAGTAACAGAAATACATATTGCGCCCGCAATAATCCTGTACTTCACATTTAACCCCCTAATTATCCCAAATATGCAATAACCTCTACTTCACAAAGAACATCCTTGGGAAGCTTTTTAACTGCCACACAACTTCTTGCAGGCTTTCCTGTGAAGTATTTCTCATATACGCCGTTAAATGCCGCAAAATCACTCATCTCTGCAAGGAAGCATGTTGTCTTAATAACATGCTCATAGTCTGTTCCGGCTGCCTTAAGAATCTCACCGATATTCCGGCATACTCTCTCTGTCTGATCTTCGATAGTTGTTGTGTCGATCTGACCTGTCACGGGATTGATCGGAATCTGTCCCGATGCATAGAGAAATCCTCCTGCCTTTATTGCCTGTGAGTAAGGTCCGATAGCCGCCGGAGCCTTATCTGTAACAATGTATTCAATCGTATGTTCGCTCATTTTGTAAATCCTCCTCAAAAAATATAATTTTCTATTTATTCGTTCTCGCCTCCAAATACTGCGGTAACGTAGAAACCTCTCGCGTTCTCCTCGACCTTCGTAACAACTCCCTCTCGCTCAAGCATGCGCTCTCTGAAAGGAAAATTACCCGACATGGCAAGTGACGGATCTATCGTATAATAATAATTGCTCGGAAGTACACCCTCCGTGACCGTGACATGATCACCTTCTTTTAACAGTCCCGGTCGTTCCATTTTAAATGACATTTCTCTAGACATTTTAACACTCCTGATCAGTCTTTTACAATCGCATGCTTAAGCAAGTACTGATGCCATCTTTCATAAGATGAAGCCTTCAAATGTATATCATCTGTAGATAATTCTTCCAATAAATTTCCGTTTTCATCATCCACAGCTTCATTCATATCAAGATAAAAAATATCCACATTATTTGCCAAATGAGACAGCGCCTCATTTCTCTCATTTATTCTCTCGTTGGTAAATATCTTATCATTGCTGCTTTTATTCTCGGTAACATGCATGATACTCTGTATATAAATAATCGCATCCGGCTGAAGTTCCCTTATCCTTGCAAGAACTTCGGCATACTTGGCAACAAATGTCTCCGTTGTGCCCGTTCCAAGCTCGTTAAGTCCAAGCATGATATAAATCTTGCCGTAAGGCTCATCCTTTTCAAGAGCCTGCTCAACAGTCATC
Organism: Butyrivibrio sp. AE2005; assembly: GCF_000686965.1. Lineage (NCBI taxonomy): Bacteria > Bacillati > Bacillota > Clostridia > Lachnospirales > Lachnospiraceae > Butyrivibrio > Butyrivibrio sp. AE2005. The sequence goes on along the minus strand of NZ_KK366042.1, from coordinate 13,436 downwards.
TTCTTGCCATCCTCATCTTTAAGGAAATCGTTCTCAAGAACACTGTGAATACTAAGCGACACCTTTGCATAAAACATCGCCTGCTCATCAAGTCCCTCACAGTACTCCGAAAGTCCTACGGTTCTTGAATCTCCTATAAAAAGAGCATCTGCAAAATAATCGTCCGTAACTTCCTTAAACGTAATTTCTTCAGGTGAAGAATCATTTCCCGAAACATCGTTTCCTGAGATATCATTGCCTGAAGCATCGGCAAGCAGTGCAGCCGCATCGCCTATATCATCTTCCTTTGCAGCCATAACGCTTTCTTTATCAAAAATCTGCCAGGGCATAACGCCGTTCGAAATACCTTTTATCATGACAACAAAAAGAGGCTGTTCCGCAGGATCGAAATCCGCAGAATAATCAGCATAGATTGAGCCCTTCGCAACAAATGTAACAGCGGATATTATTATTGAAAATACCACCACGCCCGTCACCAGCGGACAAGTCTTAAAACAATTCATTACATACACTTTCTATCAGAATGCAAAATACATAAACGGATTACCTGCCGAATTAGTCAGACTGTAAACCGAAAACCAAAACAACACAAATAAACATATCATGATCAGAGGATTCTTCCTGTGATTTTCAAAAAACTTAAACACATGCGGAATCAGAAGAACCAATCCCACAGCCAAAAGACCTCCGTATATACCAAGATTTTTTATATAATCATTGTTATTTACAGCGATACCCGCTCCAAAGAACGGGAAAAGTCTCTTAAAGTAGTTCAAGAGCATCTCTGCATTGGATATTGCAAATATAACCCATGTAAGCGGTATGAGAACAAGTACGTTAAATCTTCCCACGATTGCCTTTAATACTCCGGGAAGTTTGAATACCACGAAACGCTCACACATTATTATTACAAAAAGAATAAGTCCCCACAAAATAAAATTGAAGGTCACTCCGTGCCAGAAGCCTGTAACAAGCCATACAACAAGGAGATCTAACACAATCCTTACAGCACTCACTCTGCTTCCGCCCATAGGGATATAGATATAATCCCTAAACCATGATCCGAGCGTTGCATGCCATCTTCTGTAAAACTCGGAAACGCTTGCCGAACTGTACGGATGATCAAAGTTAACGACAAAAGGAAATCCGAGCATAACCGCAATTCCCGATGACATAAGAGAATATCCCCAGAAATCATAGAACAGCTGAAGCGAATATGTCACCGCACCAATCCAGGCAAACGGAGTCGAGATACTCTCATATCCTATTGTTCCGATTTCCTTCCAAAGCATTGCGTAATGATCAGCAAGAAGAACTTTCATCGCAAGACCTACAATAAAATACTTAAGTCCGTCTTCGATATTTGCAAATATCTCTTCTTTGGAGCTCTTTGATGCTCCGGGAATAAGTTCGAGATTATCGCTATAATCCGAATAGCGCATGATAGGTCCCGAAACCACCTGAGGAAACATGCAAAAATAAGCCGCAACGTCCTTGAAGAGCGGCTTAGAATCAATCTTACCGTTATATGAATCCGCCTGAAATGAAATCATCTTGAAGGTATAGAAACTGATTCCGATAGGTATAAGGCTTCCGTCAACAAACTGCCCCAAGAGTTTAAATGTAACGAGCGTAGCCGCATCAAAGATCACAATCAAAGCAAGAAGGGCCTTCTTTTTCTTGCCCTCCACGCTTCTGACTGCTCTTGCGAACAGATAGTTGACAACAACCGCTCCCAAAAGAGCCGGAAACATATTCAGGTTTCCGACAGAATCGATGCTTCCGACAACATAAAAGATCAAGCTGCCCAAAAGCAGGGTCCACGTCCTGAATTTGACGGGAGTCACATAAAACAATATTAAAAACGCAGGTAAAAACCTAAAAATAAAAGTTATATTCGAAAAACTTATCATTTAACACATTTCCCAAAAATATTAATTGCCGGTGTTATCAGAGTTATCCGTAGTACCGGACCTGCCGGCACCCGCATTGTTTATCTCAGCAAGTTTTGTCTTTGAAGACGTAGCACTCTGCGATTTAGGGAAATTACTGATGATCAGATCGTACTTCTCCTTCGCCTTATCAATGTCTCCATTATCATAATAAGAGTTTGCAAGGTAATAAATTATATTTACATCATCCTTATTATATTGATAAGCCTTTGCAAATTTCTCTATAGCAACCGTGTAATCTTTTTTCTTATAAGCTTCTTTTCCGTCTTCATAGTAAATATTGGCAAGATGGGATCCTACTTTTTGCATGAGCGCACTGTAAAGTTCCTTAAACTCTGTAGAAACTTCCTTTTCGTTCTCATCAATATTTACTTTCTCAAGCGCAAGAGCAATACCGTCAATGTTGGTCGGATCTTCCATGTAGATCTTAACCGCCTTCATAAGGCATGTGCTCGCAGCATCCTGATTCTTACCTACTTTCTCATTAAGATCGTCAAGCTGCTTCTTGAGCTTAGCGATCTGCTGCTCGTACTCTCCTATCTGAGCCGACTTTGAATCAGATACTTCACTTATACCGGTGATGGTTCTGTTATTGTTGGATGTAATATTTTTTATCCTCTGAGGAAGTATCAAAAAGCAAGATACCGCAATTCCAAGTACGATACCAAGAACTATTCCCCAGATTGATCCCGACTTTGTAAGCGCAGACTGCTTACGAGGCTGGATTATCATCTCGTTTCCGCTGTTATATCTGATTGTCTCATTACTTCCTGATGATGCGGCGTCGGATACAAGTTTGCCACCCTCTCCGGGAAGAAGCATGTTATCGGCTTCCTTCAGGTATCTTCTTGCCATAAGGTTTCCGGTATCAAGCTTAAGAACCTTCTGGGCTTCAACCTTAGCTCTGTCAAAATTGCCCGCTTTAAGATATAAGAGCGCCAAAAGAAGGTGTGCCTTAATAAATCCGGGATTTAAGGAAAGCACCTTCTTAAGCTGTATCACCGCAAGATCCAAGCTGTCCTGACGGCAGTAATTATATGCAATATTAAACTTCTTTATAGTCTGATTGATGTCCTCAAGTTTAGCCGGACTGTTTCTGACCATATCCATATAGTCATCAGCAATATTGTCTTCGGGTCTGAAGTTCTTACTGATAACCCATTCTGAAAGTGCAGCAACAACTTCACCCATCTCATAATAAACAAGTCCCAACAGATTTCTCGCATCGATATTGTTCTTGTTCATCCTAAGGCTCTGCTGCAAAGACTCTATAGCCCCCGTTAAATCTCTGACTCCCGCTTTTTCAAGACCATCGTTATAAAAAAAGTTTGATAAGCTCTCAAGTTTTTTATATGTAGCGATAGCCATTACTTACTCCTTTTTGTACTCTCTGATTCTTGCTTAGCGTCCTTAAGAAGCTTTATGAGTACATCCGACATATCATCAAGATCCTGATTGTAGATAATGTCCTCAGCGTCTTCAATTTCCAGACTGGGCTTGAACTTCTTAAGTTCCTCTTCAAAATTTATCATTATTCTTCCTCGTTTATAGCATCTGTTTAAGTTGTCCGGCAAGGTACAAAGATCCTGCTGCAAAAACAACATCTTTTGACTTGCGAACAGTTATGACATCGGTTACCGCATCCCTTACATTGCTGTAGTACTTGATGGGAACTCCGATTATATTGTGTTGTTCCTTACTGTCTTCAAAGGCACTCTTAAGGTCCGATACAGAAACAGATCTCTCCGTTCCAAGGACAGTTACGAATATCGCGTCAAATGTTCCGCTTGTAAGCACTCTGTCAATAACGTCTTTGTACTGCTTATCCGCGACCATGCCAAACAACAGCATCTTTCTTCCTTCCGAATCAATTGCTGTTGCACATTTAATAAACGCTTCTATTCCGTCGATATTGTGAGCACCGTCAACATAGACACCGGGCCTTACTTCTTCCATTCTGGCATCCCATTTGGTACTCATAAGGCCTTCTCTGATGTCAAGTTCCGATATCTCAGCGCCTTTATCGCGCAAAATTTCTGCCGAAGCAATTGCCAAAGCGGCGTTTTCCGCTTGATAAAGAGCTTCGGTAGTAACCTTTAACTCAACATAATTATCATATAAGGAATTATATGAAAAAGCAACGTATTTGTTCCCTGCTTCATCCTTCACAGTCTCCACATCCGTAATACTTTTTTCGTCTACGGACACAACTCTGGAATCCATCTCAAGGGCTTTGCTTTTGATAACTTCGCTGCATTCTTTTCTCTTGTCAAAAAATACCACAGGCACACCTTTTTTGATTATGCCTGCCTTCTCTCCCGCTATCTCGGGAAGTGTATCTCCAAGGTACTGCATATGATCGTAGCCTATCTCGGTAATAACACAAAGAAGTGGTGATTCCACGGAATTAGTTGCATCAAGCCTTCCGCCAAGCCCCGTCTCCATTACAAGATAGTCCACAGAGTAAACATCATATAAAAGCATCGATTCAAAGAATAAGAACTCGAAGTACGTCGGGAAATACTCACCATTTTTGTACTCCATGATCCTTTTTAACAATTCGATAAAGACTTCCGAAAAGACACCGTCGGTCACCATTTTGCCGTCGATGCAAAATCTTTCGTTGATCTTCATAAGATGCGGAGATGTAAACATTCCGACTTTATATCCCGCTTTCATCAGGATATTTGACAGATAGCTGCACACGGAACCTTTTCCGTTTGTGCCTGCCACATGAATTATTTTCATGTTCTTGTCCGGATTTCCCAAAAAGGCCAGAAAATCCTTTGTATCTTCGATTGTATGTTTATCGGTAAAACCGGGAACAGTATTCAGAAACTCCTCACACTCTCTGATATCCAACTTTTCATCGTTGTCCGAGCGCCTGATAAACTCCTCCACTTTTTTCATTAATTCGTTATGCATAATCACACCACTAAGCTTATACTCGATTATCTAAGAGTACTACCCGCATCCCCCAATGCGGGTAGCATCTGTATATTTAATTACTTTGCCAGCTGTTTAAGTCTTTCTGTAATCTGGTCGTATGTCTGCTGGTACTTCTGCTGTTTCTCTTTTTCCTCTGCGATCTTATCCGCAGGAGCCTTTGCAAGGAACTTCTCATTGCTGAGCATGTTCTGTGAACGCTTAAGCTCTCCCTCAAGTTTCTTCTGTTCCTTGGTAAGACGCTCTATCTCTGCTGAGATGTCAACAAGGTCTGAGAAAGGAATATATACCGTTGCTTCCGCAAGCACTACGGAAACAGCATCATCTGCGATTCCATCCTTATCCTTTTGGCATACAGATTCTGAAGCATAAGCAAGTGATTCAAAGAACAGCTTACCTGTCGAAAAGATATTAAGTACTTCGTCGTTATCGCTTACAACAAATACTTTAGCCTTTCTTGAAGGAGCAACGTTCATCTGTGTACGAACGTTACGGATTCCTCTTACGGCTTCCTTGATTGTCTCGATAGCCTTCTCATCGGATGCAAAATTCCACTCATCCCTGTATACCGGCCAATCTGAGATCATAATCGACTCTTCTTCATCCTGAAGTGTGCAGAAAATCTCTTCTGTAATAAAAGGCATGTAAGGATGAAGGAGCTTGAGCGCATTTATAAGCACTGTCTGAAGTGTCCAGAGTGCTGCCTTATGTGACTCCTTGTCATCCGAATTATAGAGACGGGGCTTAACCATCTCGATGTACCAGTCACAGAACTCATCCCAGATGAAGTCATAAACCTTCTGAACCGCAATACCAAGCTCGAAGTGATCCATGTTATCCGTTACTTCTTTAATGGTATTGTTGAGCTTAGAAATGATCCATTTATCAACAGGCTCAAGTCCCGCAGGTGCAGGCTGATGGATAGCACTCTTTTCGCCATCCTCCATGTTCATCATGATAAATCTTGAAGCATTCCAAACCTTATTTGCAAAGTTACGGCTGTTCTCAACTCTCTCATTATAGAAACGCATGTCGTTACCGGGTGCGTTACCTGTGATAAGTGTGAGTCTGAGAGCATCGGCACCGTAGTTCTCGATAATATCAAGAGGATCGATACCGTTTCCGAGCGACTTACTCATCTTTCTTCCCTGAGAATCTCTTACAAGACCGTGGAAAAGAACTGTCTTGAACGGGAATGTTCCCATGTTCTCATAACTTGAGAAGATCATTCTGATAACCCAGAAGAAGATAATGTCATAACCGGTTACAAGTACGTCTGTAGGGAAGAAGTACTTAAGGTCTTCAGTCTCATTTGGCCATCCGAGTGTCTCAAAAGGCCAGAGAGCTGATGAGAACCATGTATCAAGAGTATCGGGATCCTGTGTGAAGTGAGTCTTGCCGCACTTAGGACATACTGTAGGAGCCTCTTTTGATACAACAACTTCTCCGCACTCGTCACAGTAGTATGCAGGGATTCTGTGTCCCCACCAGAGCTGTCTTGAGATACACCAGTCACGGATGTTATCTGTCCAGTTGAAATATGTCTTCTCCATTCTCGGAGGAATAAGCTTGATATCGCCGTCTTTTACAGCCTTAACAGCAGGCTTAATGAGCTCGTCCATCTTAACGAACCACTGTGCCTTAACCATAGGCTCAACTGTTGTGTGGCAACGATCGTGTGTTCCTACATTGTGAGAATAGTCCTCTATCTTAACAAGAAGTCCCATCTCATCAAGTTCTTTTACAATGGCTTCTCTTGCTTCATATCTGTCCATTCCCTCGAACTTGCCGCCGTTGGCATTGATAGTGGCATCGTCGTTTAATATATTGATAACTTCAAGGTTATGACGTCTTCCGACTTCGAAATCGTTAGGGTCATGCGCGGGTGTGATCTTAACTACACCTGTACCGAATTCCATATCAACATACGAGTCCTCTACGATAGGAAGCTCTCTGTTTACTATAGGAAGAAGAACCTTCTTGCCCTTGAAGCTCTTGTATCTTTCATCATCAGGGTTAACGGCAACAGCTGTATCTCCGAGCATTGTCTCGGGACGTGTTGTTGCAAACTCGATAAACTCAGTCTTTGAAACAGTTCCGTCAACATCGATAACAGGATATTTGATGTGCCAAAGATGTCCTGCCTGCTCCTCGTATTCTACCTCTGCATCAGAAATAGATGTCTTACAGATAGGGCACCAGTTTACGATACGGCTTCCTTTATATATGTAACCCTTGTTATACATTTTAACGAAGACTTCGTTGACAGCGTCATTACAGCCATCATCCATTGTGAAACGCTCTCTGTCCCAGTCACATGAAGAACCGAGCTTTTTGAGCTGGGAAATGATGGTTCCGCCGTACTCTTTTTTCCACTGCCATGCTCTCTCAAGGAACTTCTCTCTGCCAAGATCTCTCTTGTCGATTCCCTCTGCCTTGAGAGCATCGATGATCTTAACCTCAGTCGCAATACTCGCATGGTCGGTTCCGGGCTGCCAAAGCGCATTATATCCCTGCATTCTCTTGTAACGAATAAGGATATCCTGCATTGTATTATCAAGGGCATGTCCCATGTGGAGCTTACCTGTGATATTTGGGGGCGGAATCACGATGGTAAAAGGTGTTTTGCTTTTATCCACCTCAGCATGAAAATATTTCTTTTCCTCCCATTTGGAGTAGAGTCGACCTTCGATTCCCTTGGGATCATAGGTCTTGGCAAGTTCTTTGTTCATAGTCTTCTCCTTCTTCAAAAAATAAACGCCCTCTAACAGAATTAATCTGTTAAGGACGTTAATAACGTGGTACCACCTTAATTCACAGAAGATCATACAGACTCTTCTGCCTCATTTCGCATCATTCAATGCCACATCTTTTAACGCAGATAACGCGGGGACACTTATTGAAAACTCACTATGTTTCCTTTCTGGGTGCCCGGTTCAGAAGCTACCTTCCACACACCGCAAGTCTGTATCCTCTCAGCGCGAATTCATCGCAGATACATTCTCTTTAGACCGCAAGCTGTATGTACTCCTCTTCCTCATAACCTTTAAAATATTGTTTGAATTTTAGCTTATCAAATAGGACATAGCTTTGTCAACATTACTTGCACTTTGAATGATTCGTGTTGTATCATTCGATATGAATTTATTTGCAAAAAAAGTGTTGTTTCAGGAAACTTTGTTTCCAAAAGGAGAGTTTAGTTCTATGTTCAAAAAAAGATTACTGCCTTTACTTTTCAGCTTGGTATTCATCTCAGGTTGTACTCCGCTTCTTAATCCCGACATTGCTTCTCAGAGCATGCCGCAGGAACAGGTAAAAGAAGACATTGATAAAGTATTGGCTGATGAAGAACCTATTACAGAAGCATCCACTGAGGCCACAACAGAAGAAGCCGCCGGGGACGCAAGTGCCGCTACAAGCGCCTCAACTTCAGAAAACCAAGATGCCGCTGCAACAACTGCATCATCCGCATCTTCGGCAAACGCTGTACCTCATATTGTACAGGCACAGAATGCTGCTTCTGAGACTTCTGCTTCTGCTGAAAACGCTGTACCTCATTTAGTACAGGCACAGAATGCCGCTTCTGAAAAAACCGCTCAGAATAATGCTGCATCCACACCTGCTTCTACGCAGAACACTAAGGATACTCCCGCGCAGGCAACTCCGGCAGAATCAGCTCAGCCTGCTCCCGCTCCTGTTCAGAGAAATCTCGGAGCTGTGGGTAAAGCCTATGAGAAAGCCGCAAAAGATTTCAACGCTAACTACAATAATTATAAATATGACCTGATTTACAGTGACGATGACAACACACCTGAGCTTGTAATAGACACAGGAAAAAAAGTCACAATTTATACCATCACAAACAACAAAGCCCGCCTCATCGTAAGAAATCAGAATACCGCAAAATGGAAATATGGCACATCTTCTTTCTGCTATGTTCCCAAAAAAGCTTTATTCTTTGACAATAACAATAATTGCTTCGGATGCATTTGCGAAGACAGACATGTAGGAGACGGATCGATGCTTGTGTCTTACACCATCAACAACATGAACATTTATCCGAAAGTCAGCGAAGTTACTCCATCGGCAGGTGCAGACTATCCCGATCCTTCTCAGCCTGCAAGCTATAGAAACCAGAAAGACAATTCAGTGTCTGCAGAACAGGCACAAAACGAAATCCTGGCAATCTTTAACTATGATTGGCAGAAAATTCAGGGAACTATGGATTTCAATGCTCTGCTCGCAAAGCTTGAAGAGATGGGAGTATGATATAAAAAAGAATAATTTGCAGAATAAAAGCGTGAAGGAGCCATCCTAGGTTCTTTCACGCTTTATTGAAGAAATCTATAATTGATAAATAGCTTTACCAATCAACACCAGTTATTATCTCATTCTTTTTTGTTTTATAAATAGTTTTATCTTTTTCATCGTCTATTGAATATGTATGTATAACCGTCTGAGATATCTGACCGAACCAATCCTTTTTATATTTTAAATACACAAATGATTTATCATCTGGTGAAATTTTTATTGTTGGTGAAAAGTCCTTTACTGAAAGCAATTCTTTCTCCGAATTATTCCTTAAATCATATATAGAAACCATATGATCATGTCGTTCACAGATAACATAATCCCCTTCAGAAGAAATATCAAAATAATTAATATTATCTTTTATCTTTGTATCCTCTTTAGTTTCAACATTGTATGATTTCAAGCACAACGATTCAATATAATATATACACTTCTCATCCTTAGTGATTGAAAAATTAAAATTCTCGTGATATCCCTCTGTTACCAATATTACCGTTTCATTATTTGTCATTAAATCAAACTTATAAATAGCAGTTTTTTCTTCTTCACCTTCTAAAAAAACATCTGCATAATACACAGCCGTCTTATCCGCATTCACTTGAACCGTCTGTTCACCAATATATATTTTCAGCTCATTCAACTTATTAATACTATTCTTTAAAGCATCATATATAGCCAGATAATATGCACCGTTTTCGTCCTTCAAAATCCCAATATACTGTTTATTTCCAATAGATGAGTGATTTGAAAAACGTCCATGATACGCTATGTCATTTTCCCTATCGCAGAAAAAATGCTGCTCTTTTTTATCTTTCAACGTATATCCGCACCACGACATGCCATCTGTTTTCCCCTCGTCAATTCTCATACAAGAAATCACTCCGCACATTACAAATACTGATAACGCAAGTACAATTATTTTTTTCATTACTTATGTCTAATCTCCCTATTAAAAAATGCAATAACATAGTAAAAGAATTATCCACATTCGTTCGCGTACGCATCTTCTAAATCCGTCATAAAGCCATAGTACCATCCTGGGTGTTCGCCTCTTTTTATCGAATCAACTATCCTGTTATAAGTTACATTTGGCGCTGTTCCAAACCAATCAAATTTATTTGGTGCAAAATCTAAATTTGCAGCCGCCAATATTGTTTGGACACATTGATTACAATTATTGGTCAAAACATGATACGCAACCTTATCATTCTGATATTTTGCTCTTTGCTTCATTGCTTCTGCATACATTAGTTCTCCTTGCTCATTATTTATTGGAATATATACAAAATTAGTATATGGATCGTTTACATTTCCGCTTCGGTTATTATATGTATCGTGAATTATATAATTATCATTTACAAGAGTCTCATATGACATCGACTTTTGGTTGCCATTGTCATCTATTGTAGTTCCTAACCATCCACTAATCAATCCGTTAGGAGTCGGATCAACTCCACCTCCTATAGAAAACACATCACATTGTCCATCTTCTTTTACTAAAGCAATCGCAGCATGTCCCTGCCAAACTGCTCCATCGCCGCTTAACAAATATACCGCCCCAACATAATCAGATTCAGCTTTTGGAGTTCCTGCCATATTTGTAGTTCCCGCCAAACATCCCGATGAAATATTGGTATTGTTACTAGCATAAGAATTAAATCCAATCTCCTCCCATCTATTATAATTCTTTTTCTTATCATCTACCCAATTATTAAACTTCTGCGTAGTTTTTGCCGCCCAATTAGGCAAATTACCATTGCTATCAACTACACCAACCGGATTGCCCCAGCAATAGCCATAATGATTGATTGTAAACGGACTATCCTTGAATCCCTTTACTTTATCTTCAGACTGAAATCTTCCATTATCAGCACTATAGTATCTTGCCTGCGCAAACTTAAGTCCTGATACTTCATCTTCCTGATAGCCGGTGAATGCGAATGGCTGGATTATGTTGCCCTGCTTAGTGTATCCGTGTTTCTTCTGTTTTCCTGTAAACGGATCTATGTTTCTTCCAAAATCATCAAAGGCATATGAACTTACAGCCACCCCGTCTGTACCTGTCATGTACATAGGCGAGCCCAGTTCATCCTGAAGGTAATAGTAGTTGTTTCCGCTCTTTGACATTGAGATTACGTTATTATCGTAAACAAAACTCTCTGTCTCTCCATTTACTGTTCTTTCAAGAAGGTTATAGTAATCCTTTGAAAGATCGCAGAGGTACTCGATTTTCTCTTCAGGTCTTATGGATGCTACCCTGAATCCAAGTCCGTTATAATGGTTTTCAAGTTCTCCCTTGTCCTTATCAACTACCTTTGAGAGCATATTCGTAGCATCAAAAGTAAAGGTCTTCTGTAAGAGACCGTCTATGAACTCTTTTGTCTGGTTGCCACGCTTATCGTAATCGTAGGTCTTGAGGATTGCCTGAGAGTTATTAAGTTCCTTAGCTTCTACAAGTCTATCAAGGACATCGTATGTGTAAGATGTCTTTGTATCAGTTTCAGACATGCTTGTTCTGTTACCGAATGCGTCATATTCGTAAGCAGCTTTTGTTATTCCATCGTGTGTTGTCTTTGTAAGACGTCCGATAGCATCATAGCTGTATTCATATCTTCCGGATACCTTATCAAGGCCGCGTCTGTTTCTATCGATACCACTGATAAGTCCGGCATTATTGTATGAATAGAAGTATTTATCAAGTACGCCCTGCTTATCGGTACTTGTCATACTCTCAAGGTTTCCACCCGGCATATATGTATAAGCCTGGCTTACACCGTTAGCAAAGTTCTTGTTTACAAGTCTGCCAATCTCATCATAAGCATATGTTGTCTCTTCTCCGTTTCCGATTACGCTGCTAAGCTGAAGCTTATCGTCGTAATTATAAGAAACTACTTTCCCGTCAGGATATGTGAGCTTTGTTCTCTCACCTGTAGCCCCATACTCATAAGCTACCGTCCTATTCTTAAAGTCTGTAACCTTTGTAAGTCTGCCAAGGATATCATTTTCAAGGATTGTCTTTCCATACCAGTCATTTATCTGACTCAACTGATTAAGTTCATTATAAGAGAATGCAACACTTCTTCCGTCAGCATATCCTACCTTTGTTACTCCGCCTGCATTGTTATACTCATATGTTGTTGCATAGTTATCCCTGTCAGTCTTTGTCTTAAGACGGCCGTACTGATCGTACTCATAAGTTTCCTTCTGACCAAGAGCATCCGTTACTTCCGTAAGCTGACCCGAAAGATTATAAGAATAGATCGTTACACGTCCGTCTTTACCAACTGTAGGGAATACGTCTCCTGATTTCTCTTCATTGCTTACAAGACCTTCTGCCCTGTGCACGCTCTTTAAGTTATCAAGAGCATCATAAGTATAGGCTGTCTCATTTCCTAGAGCATCTACAACGCTCTTAAGACGGCCTGTAGCTGTGTATGTATAAAGAGTTGTATTACATCCGTCAATTACCTTTGTAGCTCTTCCAAGTGCATCATACTCATATTCAACACATCTTCCGTCTGAGCCTGTTACTTTATTTACTCTGCTTAAAGCATCGTAACCATAGTTGATCTCATAACCGTCAGCAAATTTTCTTGTCTTTACTCTTCCTGCTTCATCATATGTAAGTTCCTGCTCTGTCACACCGCAGAAGCTTACTGATGTAAGTCTTTTCCCGTCTGTATAAGTAAATTTGCGCACCCTTCCAGCTGCATCAGTGATCGAATCTATAAGATCCATTTTGGTGTATTTGTAAGATACTTCATTTCCAAGTACGTCCGTTTCCTTTGTCACTCTGTTTAAAAGGTCATACTCACGCTTTGAAACATTTCCGAGAGTATCTGTAACTTCCGTAACATTTCCAGCTTCGTCATATGTATAGCCTGTCTTATGGCCGAGAGCATCTGTCTCTTCCGTCACTCTGTTAAGGGCATCATAAACATAGCTCTTTACCCTGACATCTCCAAGATACTCAGCCGTTACATTTCCATTCTTATCATAATCATAGCCTGTTGTTCTTCCCTCGGGATCTGTGACTTTAATAAGCCTCATAAGAGGGTCATACTCATACTTTATCCGACCACCGTTTGGAAGTGTTACAAGTTCCTGTTTTCCCATTTCATTATAGGTTATTTCGGTACTTCTTCCCTCTTCGTCGGTTACCTTTGAAACCCTTCCCATAATGTTAATGTCAAAGTTTTTTTGTGTTCCGTCAACTTCTTTAACAGA
>NZ_JMMD01000007.1:0-191885 GCF_000686965.1 Butyrivibrio sp. AE2005 | reverse complement strand
AGATAGGCACAAGGTGTAAGCATGGTAACATGTTCAGCTGATGTGTACTAATAGGTCGAGGGCTTATCCAAAAGATAGGTGTATAGATAAATCTGGAAGAAATAATTCAGTGTTCGGTTTTGAAGGTACAATGAGAGTCGTAAAACGGCTCTTTATTTTTAGATGTACCGATAATCCTCCTTAGCTCAGTCGGTAGAGCATTCGGCTGTTAACCGAAGTGTCGTTGGTTCGAGTCCGACAGGGGGAGCTAAGTACTAAGCGAAGGAAGTTTGGTACTAATGAAGACTGTAACTACGGTCTGTAATATGGCTCCGTGGTCAAGCGGTCAAGACATCGCCCTTTCACGGCGGTAACACGAGTTCGATTCTCGTCGGAGTCACTTGTTTGTTCTTGTTATATTCAGTTCAAACATTTTATTTTTTCAGGAGCTTTAGCTCAGTTGGTTAGAGCAACCGGCTCATAACCGGTCGGTCCCGGGTTCAAGTCCCTGAAGCTCCACTCGGTTTTATATTAGAACCATCCCAGATAAATAAGGGGTCTTAGCTCAGCTGGGAGAGCATCTGCCTTACAAGCAGAGGGTCACAGGTTCGAGCCCTGTAGGCCCCACTCGCGATATGTGCTATGCATATCGCGAATTTTTTACCATCATAAATATGGTATGCCGGCGTGGCGGAACTGGCAGACGCCCGGGACTTAAAATCCCGTGGGTAGTAATACCCGTACCGGTTCGATCCCGGTCGCCGGCAGTAATGTGTTGAGTCGTAAACTTAGATGATATCTGAGTTTGCGGCTTTTTTCTTTGTTTTATTCAATGGTTCCATTTTGATCCAAAAGGGTTCCACGTATTGAAAATACTGAGGTTCAGCGAGATATATTGCGTACAATATTATGCATTGTTTTTGCATGAATATTAACCTATACTTAGAGCATTCATTAGTTGGTTTTCAATACCTTCAGGTTCTGCAACAGTTTCATAGATATAATGTTCTGTCATGGCACGATTTGAATGTCCTAAAGTTTTTTGTAAATAGGCAATATCTACACCTGCGGCGCGTAGTGTTGATGCAACAGTGAAGCGTAATTTGTGGCTTGAAAGATAAGGAACACCTGCATCAGCGCAATACTTTCTAAGACGCTCATTAAAAGTATCATTGTTGATTGTTCTTCCATGGCACATGAAAAGATACTCTCCGTCTGGATTAAGTTCATGTGCTTTTTCAATGATTGCTAAAGCTTCTGGTACCAGATAGATTTCCCTGACAGAAAAATGAGAATTTCCTTTTGGAAGTTTTTCATTTATATGTCTGGGAGCTTTAGTTACTTTCATCTTTTTGGTATCAATTGAGTATACTGATTCTTCAACAAGCTGGTGTTTGATAGTAAGTATATTTCCACGAATATCTTCATATCTGATTGCTCGTAGCTCACCAACTCTGAAGGTTGAGTAAAGCGCAAGTTGAATAGCTAAAGTATATCCATCCTGTTTAATTGATTTTAAGTGTTTTAAAAGAGCATCCCTGTCTTCGAGGTGGAAAGCCTTGTTGATATGCCGTGGCTCCTTAAACTTAAGTTCTGTTGTTCCTATGGATGGAATAAAGTTTAAGGGTATGTATTCATTTTCAGCAGCATATATAAAAACGCCATTTAATGCTGATTTTCGATTTACAAAAGCTTTTCTGGTAATTAGCCCTGGACCAGTCCATCGCTCAAACATATACTTTATGTCTCTCTTCTTGATATCAGCAATCTGCATTTGTGCAATTGGCTCATTTTTAAAGACATTTTTTAGTAATGTAAGATCTTCCTGAATAGTCTTATTGGATTTAACACCATGCCTTATACGCATATCAACCCATTCAAGATAAACTTCTTCAAAAGTATGAGAAAAGAAAAAGTTATAAAGCTTTTCAACTAATTCTTCTCGGCTTTTAGCACTGAATGTAGGATTTTTACTTTTCCATCTTCCATCTGAGCCTTTATAAAATAATTCCTCCTTTGCGCGCGGATGTGCAGTTCTATAGACTTTTTCAACAAGTTTAGTTTTTTTCTTTGAAATCATATTTATAATCTCGCCGCCATCGCCTGAAACGAGGGTAGCAGATTTTAAAATTTTATTCAATTGAGAAATATCTCTGGATTCTTCTTTATCTTCTTCATTTACGATACATTGAAGTTTCTTAATTTTGAAATTATTGTGATAACTTGATGCAAAAACAGATGGAGGAGCACTTGCAATTGCATCTTTATTGACATTATTCAATTGTAAGCACCTCCTTATCAGTTTTTTATTCATCAGCTTAAGAAATAATTGTTTTTATTTAAAAGTCACATAGGCCTTATATAAGGCTGAGAAAAACATGATTAAAGCCATGAAATATCAATAATTAGGCACATAGGCACGATTTTTGAAATCAATGAAGATTTTATATGGGTAAAAAGAAATTGATTAAAAACGGATGCCTTTCTGCCTTTTAGTTTTTGAAGGGAATATCTTTTAACGTGTGGATAGCGCATATTCCCTTATATCCACGGGCTGTTTTATTATCAATAGACGCATTTTTTAAATATTTGAGCCCAAGTTTATCTGCACGTTGTCGTAGTTCTTTCGAAAAAGAGCTTTCGGAACGAATCTTGATAAGATTGTCATTGCCCCATAGGCAATATGCTTCATATAGCTCTTTGGTAGTCGCAATGGCATTTTTATCAAATGTGATATATCCTTCAGATTCAAAGAAATCAAGAATGCTGTCTTCCTCTCTGCGCAACTCGGCTTGGTTTTGTAAAGTTCGTTCGCTTATAGTGAAGTGAAATTCATTTTTGATAAGTCTTTTCAAGCCTTCAAGGCACCATAGAGCTATTCCTTCAGTTTCTTCGGATAATTTTGCAGAAAGATTTCTGTCATCAACTCTGTTTTGCGATTTTTCTTTTACCCTGATGGTTATTTGTCTGCGATAGAACCCGTCGGATTTATCATACAGAGAACTGAGCGAACCATTTCCGAAAGCCATAATTCTAACATTTAGATAACCTTGATAACTTTGCTTTCCTTTGCGCTCAAGATTCATTTTATCTTCCATGGTTACTACAGCTTTTATAACTCCGGTGTCAGTAAGAGCTTCCATTTTCATATCATCATCAATCATAAGGAGCATCCCTTCCTGATCTGCCAAACTGAATCTGTTATTTGCCAGAGTGCTAATGCTGCATATAGTCATGTTGTTTCCGAGAAGGTTTCTGCATACGAATCCGACTCTTGATTTGCCTTCTCCACCGTTTCCGATTAAGAGCAACATGGCTTGGGCTTTTGTCGTTGGTATAAGGATATATCCCATAAATTCTTGTAGAGTATATATGTCTTCAGGATAGAGTAGTTCGTCAAGAAAACGTAACCATCTGGTTGGAGGGACAGCGTCTGAATTATAATTAACCGGTAATCTGTTAGAGCAGAATTCTTTTTCGGGAACAAAACCACCGTCAATAAAATATGTTCCATTTTTAAAATGAATCCTGTCTGTATGTTTAGGAATAATCTCACACATGGATTCATATCTCAGCGCATCTAATATTTGTTTGGCTCTTTTGACAATATTTGTTTTTACATATGGCTTAAGGGCATCAACGATTTCTTTTTTGAGTTTTTCCTCGCTGATAATTCCGTCAATGTCATAAAAGATTCCTCCGACATATTTAAGAGGATGTTTGCTGATGAACCAAGTACAAAATTCTACTTCATCAATCTTATTATTTTTGTTGTCATACCAGCTTGGAGTTTCATTTGTAAATTCAAATTGTTTGGCAACATCAAGCAGAGCTCTCTTTGTATTTTCATCTAAGTTGTTCCATTCGTTTTTCAATAGTAATAACCTTCCTTCCATAATTTGTAATAAAAAAAGCCCTGTCAGAAATATTTCCGTAAAGTAGTGTGTCTAACAAATACTCAACGTGATCTATTTCTTCCAGAGCTTCGCAAAAGTAAGGATGCCATTCGTCGTTTTCATCCTTTGGTGCATATTCAGTTTTCCATTTTTTTAACAGCTGTAGATAATCTGTCAAAACAAGAAAAATATGTTTTTCTGTTTCGTACAAAATCTGTTCGTCTGATTTTGATCGCGATTTGATTTTGGAAGAAGCATGATAATTTGTATCAAACGATAATCCAAAATCTTCACAAATCTTAATTGCAGAATTTTTTGCATTAAGATGAAAATAGTCGGAGACAAAATCTATCGCATCTCCTTTTTTACCACATCCAAAACAATAGAAGCGTTTATCAATTTTCATGCTTGGATGTTTGTCATTATGGAAAGGACACAGACACATTCCGTTGTGATTAATTGTAATTCCATAACAATCGGCAACCTGACGGGCTGAGATATTTGATTTTACAATGTCAAAAACAGACTCTTTTTTAAAGTTAGGTGATTTAATGCTCATTTCTATTCAACCTCCTTCAAATACTGGAGTGGCGCCGCTTCTCAAGAATCCCTACGAGGGCTATAAAAGAAGTGGCAAGCAGTGCATTTGTGGGACAAATGCAATTTTTTGCTTGTTAGGGGAACTTCCCCAAACCCCTCACAACGGAAAAATCCGTGACGGCGCATTCGCTTAGGTTTGCATTTTTTTCTGAATGCGTTTTTCTTAATTGCAACAAAAAAGCAATCAAGAAAATTTCCTGATTGCTCTGTTTATGAAACTTATTTGATACTCTTACAAGTACTATTTTACCACCCCTAAAAATAACATCAATGGACAATAGCGGGACAAAACCGGGACAATTTAGGGACAAAACCGGACAAAATAAGGACAGCTATATTCTGTGAATTTATGTATCAGCGATAGATTTATAAGTTATTGTTTGGCTCATTATAAGAATATCATTTTGGTTTGTGATTGGAAATTGCCATTTGGGTGCCATATGGTTGCCATTTGGGTTACTTTTGGGGACATTTGGGGACGTTTTTGTTAACAATTCGATTGGTGCATTATAGTTAAGGCAAAAAATATATGAATAACAGAAGTTGTTGGTCAATTCTCAAGGTAAATGCAACACATAGCAAATAATGATAACGGAGCGTATTTTTGCACTATTTTGTGCTTAAATATGCTCCGATTTTATATGCGAAAATATAGATTTTTGGGGAGATTTGCGCTGTTTTGCACATGCTTAACAGATCCATTTCCGGATCTGTCAGAGTAAATCGTACATATTTGGGTGTTGCATTTAGTTTGAAGAATCAGACTTTTTAAGGAGCTTTGGGGGAAGGATTATATCGTTTGGCGGAATCTCTTCAAGACCTAAGAGATTAGTAAAATCCTTTGGGTACATGAGCTTAGCCAGTTCATAAGGAGATTTCCCATGCAGTTCTTTTCGTTTATAGCTGTTGATGTGATCCATCATAAGGCTTATATCAGCCTGAGAATACGGCTCAAGGGAAGTTTCCTTCTTTATCACATAGCGGATAAACTCATGGTTTTTCTCACAACCGCCTTTCTGCTCGGGATGATTGGGCTCACAAAAATAGATAAAGCAACGATCGCCGCCATTTATAGAACGTTGCATACCATCGATATCAGCAAACTCATGACTGTTATCGGTAATTATGTACGGGAACATTTCTTTAAACAGCTCTGTCCCCAAGATCTCTTCGAGCATATCAAGACAAGCAACTACGTTTTCTGAGGTCTGTTCTTCAAGAATAAAAGCAAGCTGCAGCCTTGTAATCGGAAAGAATAATGTCAAAAGAACAGCTTTAGAATCCTTCGAACCCTCGATACAATCCATCTGTGGAATCTCTATAGGGTTACATTCCTTGAACTTAAGGTAGTCCTCATACTTATGCCCGTCCTTTATGACTTTCATTGATTTGTAGTCTTTGGGCCTTTTCTGCCTTTGACGGCGTTTTACGGCATTTCTAAGATCGATATTCCTTGCTTCAAGCTCGCAGCTGTTTATCATACGTCTTAAGGTTGATTCGCTTATATTCAGTTCATTGGTTTTAACTATGTGATAAACTGACTGTCCGTTCTTTATTAATGGATGAACTGCCAAGTAAGATGTACAGAAAGATTGTCAAAGCTCCTAAACATCGGGAAATGAACAAGGATGATGAAGTTTTTAATGACTACATGCTTGATCCGGTCAACAGAGATAAACGTGAAGTCTTAAAAGCGGCATACATACTGTATAGAAACAGGATGCTTATAGATATACAGCTTCAGGATATACGCGTGCTTATAGAAAATCCTGATAATGATGAGTATAAGCGAAATGACAGGCTGTTAGCATATTTTATTAAGATAAATGAATTAGCCCTAAAATACACAGCAAAAAATGTATGATATTCCAAATATGTATTAGGGGATAAAAAGTTGACATAAAAATATAATGTGATAAACTACTGATTGAGGAACAGTAGCTTATTACACTATATTTTTATGGAGTTTATAATATGACAAAAAAAATTTATTTGGAAAAATTTAGTTTTTTTTTATCATTTTATTTTTTTAAAGATGCATGTGATGATATTATATCGGATTATGAGGATTGGTTTAATAACGAAATTAGTATTGGAAGAAGTGAAAACAAAATCTGTGAGGAAATGTTATCACCACGATTATTAGCAAAGAAAATATATAAAGAGACAGAGAATAAGGATGATAGAATTTTGGTTTTATTGAAGAATGTAACAATAAAAACTCTTTTATTGATTATATTACATATGTCGCTTTGCTTTTACATTTTAACGCAATGCAATACATGGGGATGTACATTTTTATATTATGGACTTGCAATTAATTTCTTTATAGCAGTTATTATGTTTTTGGCTTTTTTTAAGAATAAAAGGACGGGGGAGGTATTTTCAGTAGTAAGGCTAATAAGTATGTTTATTCCTGTCTTGTTTATTATTGTTGTTGTTTGGATGATAAATTCAAGTACGAAGCTGCAGGAAGTGGGCAGGGTTTACAATTCGATTTTGACGTTGGCTGTAATTATTCTCTATGCGTATGGAATATACACAGCTTTGAAAAGTACAAATAATGGAAATTTAATAGTTTGTTTACTGCTTGTGTTTGGCGGAGCTGTGATGATAGAATTCACCATGAATCAACAGCATATGTTCTATTTGGATTTGGAAGAATATTCAAAAGTTTTATGGGGAAATATTTTAATTTATGTAGAGATGCTACTCTTACAAGCGATATTTTGGGTAGGTAGAAAAAGTGGATTCACAATTAAATAGAGTCGTTCTGAAAATATGTATATTGCAATTAGTATTAAAGGAAGACAGATATGGATATGATATAGTGAAAATTATGCGGAAATATTTTAAAGATACTGATGAGAGCACTTTTTATACAATTATGAGAAGATTATCAAGTGAAAAATTAACTGAAATGTATTATAGTGACATATCTAAAGGCCCGATGCGAAAGTACTATAAAATAACAGGCGACGGAAAAAAGTATTTATTGAATTATATCAATTCATGGAAAAAAATAGAGGATGTATTTTGTGAATTGGGGATACTATCGGAGTAGCTAAATAAGAAGGGAGATTGACAATGCAGAGAATGAAAGTAATTGTAGTTGCACTTCTTGTAGTAGTTTTAACCATGTGTAATGGCGTAACTGTTCGAGCCAGTGATTTTGATAAATCAGATAGCACGACATCATACTCGTCAGATGTGGATTCTGATTTAATTGGAGCGAAACTTATCTCAGAAAATGAGTATGTGAAGGATGGTAGACGGATTAGCGAAAAGATATATGAGCAAACAGATGGAACTATTATAGTTGATACACTGAGTGTTAGAGCTAAATTGCCAAGGTCATTAAATGGTTCTGATACCGCTACAAGAACAAGAACTATATCCGGTTGGGGGAGAGATAAATATGCGAAGTAGTTCACTATTAGGAGTTGGAAATTCTAATAATAAAACGGCTATAACAATGAGTAATGGGACTCCAAATTGGACATATATTCCATCAGCAGGAAGATGCAAAAAAACAAAGGAACAGTTGGTATCTGAAATAAAAGATCTTGCAAATAGAGTAGCCCATGCTAATAACGGAAAAGAAACAGAACAGTTAAATCAAGCAGTTATAAAGCTTCAAGCAGATTATGTATCGGAAGTTTCTCCTGATAGGAAGGGATTATATCAGCAAGCAGAGAAGGCTATTAAATCTCAGAGCAAAAATACAAAAGGAATAAAGCATGGAGCTGGGGAAATGTCATTACTCTATTTTTTAGAGCATGCGGACAAATCTCAAAATTTGTCAGATAAAAGTTTTTCACTTGCAGGTGGAGCTACGCTTACATGTCCAATTCTGACAACAGGTGGATACGGAGCAGTTATTGAAAGAGGCGGAGTGAAACTAATGGTTGGAAACAGTGTCGGATGGGGATACCAGATGACTCCTGCGGAATTGAAGAAAAAGGATGAATTTTATGCAATTTATAATAGTGCTGTAAAAAATGCTCAAAAAGAAATTAAAGAATTGAGAGATTTACCGGACTATTTGGAAGACAAGCCTATATTTGATAGTCTTGCATAACTAAATAATATAGTTGCCTTTATATTACCAAGCTATTTTAATAAAATAGTTAGTCAAAAGAGATTCTGAATTACACAGGGTCTCTTTTTCATTTGGATAAAATAATAGGGTTGATTATTCATTTTTTCTGCATAACACTACCAATTAGAAAGAGTTCCATAAAGAGTTCCATTAAAAATGGCGTGGCGGCGAAGCTCCTTTCTTTGTGGCTTTACGAGATGAACGGAAGTTCGATCCCGGTCGCCGGCAGTAATTGTATGTAGCTGTAAACTTAGAAAATATCTGGGGTTACAGCTCTTTTCATTTTGTTATACAAGAGGTTCAAATTAGTATAATTTGGGTTCAGTTCAGATTGTATTTATATTTGACCGACTTGAGTTGTATAAATAAAATTCTATGCATAAAAATTGTATAAGCAAAGTTTTCAATATTAAGTTTTGAGTTTGTTTTGAACCACTCTGAACCAGGAACAGTATATCATAACAAAGATTTTATTTGACATTAGATGTTCAAAACAGTATATTATAGATAACAAATGACGTAGAGCATTTGTTGGCTATGAAATGTAAATCCCTACTGGCAGGGGGATACATGGAGCTTATGGGCGGGTTTAGTGTGACAACCGCGAGCCAGTTAGGCGTATGCTGAAAAGAAAACACTTATAATTAAAGCCTCGACGAGAGTCGAGGCTTTAATTATGGAGGTAATGTGGAAAATAAGATTAAACTTAATGCAGAAGCTTTTGAGAGATTACTTAATATAGAATACTATTTTTGTTTGGCTTATAAAGGAAAAGGATTTGAAGTAAGAGTCAGATTTGCAGAAGAAGATTTCCATCATCTTGAGGGAATAGGACAGTTACGTGACTTGCAAATTCATAGTGAGAGTGGAAATGTAACATTTGATAAAGCACTGGATGGTATGATAACACAAGTACAGTTGGAGAAATCAAATTTCTTTGAAAAAAGCTATGTTCAGAACAAGATAGATTATTTACACCTTTTGGAACGCGCTTTTGATGAAAACAGGGTTGTTTTTAGATTTAGAAATGAGCAAAGCAAGTCAAAAATAGAATCTGAATTATTTTTAAACACCTTGGTAGATGGCCAGGATATTTATGTCTATTTAGATATGGTTGCAGGGACAGAAAATGAATATTTTTGCAGATCATTCGTTGCTAATCCAGATTTTGACAGAACTGCAGGTCAGACAAAGCTTACTACTTTATGGCAGGAGAAGATTGATTTATGTACAGGTGAATCACATGTGATATATAGATACAAGAACTTTATTCCTAAAGATTTAAAGAAATGAGAGAGGCGTAGATTACGCTTCTCTTTTTTGATATATTAAGGCTTAAGAATCGTAAAAAACATGTTTTAAGGACTATAGAGGTGCAAAATGCAGCTGGAATCACATGATTTGAACTCGTTAAGAAAATTAGTGAGAAATCTACAGGATGAAAATGAGAGACTAAAAGCACTTTTAAGGAACAATAATGTGCAATATGATTCCGAAAATGCTTTTGATGAAGACGTCATTAGTACTGACGTATATGATCCTGATCAAGGGGCAAGAATCATAAAGTATGCGATAACCAGTGATATGGCAAAGTTTTTCTTTTATATGTTCCACGGAAGAGAGGATGTTTATGCAAAGCGTGGAAAGAATGGCGGATACTTTCCGCAATGCGATAATAGATGGAATCGTATTTGCCCGAAGAACAATGATGCTAAGACTTTTTGTGATGATGACTGTCCATATAGAAAATGGAGAAAAATTGAACTTGAAGTAATCGAAAACCATCTTTTAGGTAAGAAGCCTGAATGTGATGATGTAATTGGAGCATATCCTCTTTTTACAGATAATACATGTAGATTTCTTGTGTTTGATTTTGATAATCATGTTAAAGATTCCTATAAAACAGATGATGCTAATACAGATGATCTTTGGAAAAGCGAGGTTGATGCATTAAG
The DNA here is from genome assembly GCF_000686965.1 of Butyrivibrio sp. AE2005. Taxonomy (NCBI): domain Bacteria; kingdom Bacillati; phylum Bacillota; class Clostridia; order Lachnospirales; family Lachnospiraceae; genus Butyrivibrio; species Butyrivibrio sp. AE2005. The sequence continues at coordinate 181,353 of NZ_JMMD01000007.1, read as the reverse complement.
GAAAATTTTAAAGTTGAATAATATTGATGCACTTACAGAAAGATCAAGATCCGGAAGAGGTGCTCATATATGGATCTTTTTTGAGAAACCTATTCAAGCTTCTTTGGCAAGGAGCTTTGGTTTTGCTCTGTTGGATAGAGGTGCTGTTTCAATTAATATGCCGTCTTTCAAGTATTACGATAGAATGTATCCCTCACAGGATGTGCTAAGTAAGATTGGAAACTTGGTCGCACTACCGTTACAGGGGCGAGCATTAGAAAATGGCAATAGTGCTTTTATTGATGAAAATTGGAATGCATATCCGGATCAGTGGGAAACATTGAGGAGCATAAGGAAAATTCCGGAGCAGGAAATAATTTCTTTTATTCAGAAATGGAATGAAGGTATTAGTTCCTCCATGGCAATTACTAAATATGCTGATAAGCAGATTCGTCCTTGGAAAAGAGAGGAGAAGTTCGACAGTTCTGATGTAGTAGGGAATGAAATCCATATTGTATTGGATGATGGAATATATGTTGATGCACTTAATCTTTTACCTAATATACAGAATCTGATTAAGCGTATGGCAACAATAGACAATCCAGAGTTTTATACAAATAAAAGGCAGGGGAGATCCAATTATTACAATTTTAAACAGATTTCATTATGGAGTGAAAGTGAAGGTTATATCAAGATTCCGAGGGGAATGTATGATAAGTTAGAGGCCAAGGGTAAGGAATCAGGAATAAAATGTGATATTACCGATAAAAGACAATTCGGCAGACCAATTAGAGTAAGTTTTAACGGAACGCTTAAGGAACAGCAGGAATATGCTGCTGCCAGATTAGAAAAATATGAGAATGGAGTTTTATGTGCGGCGACGGCATTTGGGAAAACTGTTCTCGCAGCATATATGATTGCAAAAAGAAAAGTTAATACTTTGATTCTGCTTCAAAATACTGAGTTATTGCCACAGTGGATAAGCGAGTTTGAAAAATTCCTTGTTATAGATGAAAAACCTCCGAAATATCTAACTAAATCGGGAAGAGAAAAAGTAAGAGAAAGTGTCTTTGGCACATTACAAGCGGGCAATGATAAAACCACAGGAATAATTGATTTTGCTTTGGCTGGTTCAGCGTATCATAAGGGAGAATTCTTCAAAAATATAGATTCTTATGGAATGGTTATCTTTGATGAATGCCATCATGCTGCGTCTAAGCAGGCTCAGGCAGTTCTGAATCGTGTTCGAGCCAAGTATGTATATGGCCTTTCTGCTACTCCCGGAAGAAGTGATAAGCTCGATGATATTGTATATATGATGCTTGGACAGGTAAGGCACAAGTATACTGCTAAAGAGCAAGCCGATGAACAGGGTATTGAACGTCTTTTAATACCGCGTTTTACAAGAGTTGTAAATGTAACAGGAGAAGATCTTGATATTATCAAAGCAGATAAATTGATTGTTGATAGCACAGTGAGAAATGAACAAATCAAAGAGGATGTAAAAGCAGCTATTTCCTTAGGTAGAACACCTTTGATTCTGACGAAGCTTAAAAGACATGTAGATGTTTTGAAAGATGTGCTAAAAGATTGTGCAGATCATATTTTTGTTATCTATGGCGATAATAGCAAGAAAGAAAACACTCAAATCCGTGAGGTGATGACTAGCACTCCTTCTAAATGAATCATTGATATTGATAGCCACAGCATCAAAGGTAGGAGAAGGTTTCAATTTTCCGCGATTGGATACTCTTATGCTCGCTGCTCCTGTAAAATATGAAGGTCGCCTGACACAGTATGTAGGTAGATTAAATCGAACATATGAGGGTAAGAAAGATGTGCTTGTTTATGATTATGTTGATAGTCACATTAGGTTTTTTGACCGTCAATATAAAAACCGACTAAAGACATATAAAGAACTTGGTTATAAGATTTATACTCCTCAAGGCCAAACGAAACAGGCAGCTAATGCTATATATGATAGGAAAGACTATGAAGAGGTCTTTTTTAGAGATTTGATTGAGGCAGATAAAAATATTGTTATTTCAAGCCCAAAGCTTATTCGAAGCAAAGTGTTAAAGCTTGTATCTTTGCTAAAACCAAGGCTAGAGGAGGGGATAACAGTTACTGTGATAACCATGGATCCCAATTCTATTGGTTATGAGGATGTCATAGAAAGCTCTTTACTAGTGGATGAACTATGTAAAGGTGGCATAATCGTTAGAAAAACTGAAACTGTTGAAGAGTGCTATGCTGTTATTGATGATCAGATAGTATGGCATGGCGGTATGAACCTACTTGGAAGAGCAGAAGCCTGGGATAATCTTATGAGGGTTGAAAATAATCAGGTTGCAGCTGAATTGTTAGAGATTAGTGAAAAGAGGCTATAGGCTCATGCCTAAAGAACAATATGCACTTATGATGTATATTCACAACTAGGTTCAAAAGTGGGTTCAGAAAAGGCAGGTATAGTTTATCATCGGGAAGGAATTATGGGAGACTATGACGACTTTGATGATTTAGAGGAACTGATAAGCTATATAAAAACAGGGAAAAGATAATGAAAATTGGTATTTCAGCTTGTTCAAACGGACATTTGCCGGAGTGGCAGGATCAGATAACTGAACTTGAACAGGTTTTTGACAACATGAATATTGAAACAGCTCTTTCACCGCATATTATGAGAACTATAGATGAATATAGCGGGACTGATAAGGAAAGAGCCGAAGATCTCATGAAGTTTTACACTGATGATGCGATAGATGCAATCTATGACATTTCCGGCGGAGACTTGGCTAATGGAGTGTTAAAATATTTAGACTATGACGCCATAGCCAAGACCGATAAGACTTTTTGGGGATATAGCGACCTGACAACTGTTATTAACGCCATATACACAATGACGGGCAAGCCGGGAGTTCTTTATCAGATAAAAAATATTATCTGGTCATGCGGAGATGTTCAAAAGCAGAGATTTTCAGATTACATTTCAGGAAAGAATAATGACCTGTTTGATATAAAATACAGCTTTTTGCAAGGAAACGACATGCAAGGTGTGGTTGTAGGCGGCAATATCCGCTGCTTTACTAAGCTTGCAGGAACAAGGTACTGGCCTGATATGAATGGGAAGATATTGCTTCTTGAGGCACTTGGCGGAGAATCCGGGCAGATAGGGACTCTTTTTAACCAATTGGATGATATAGGTGTGTTTGACCAAATATCAGGTGTATTGCTTGGAACTTTCACTAATTACGAAAAAGCAGGACCATCGCTTACTGTATATGATCTTTTGAAAATGCATATCTCAGAGGTGCTTCCCGTAGCATGTACAAGAGATATAGGACATGGCCATGATGCTAAGGCTATCATGATTGGAAAAGAATACAGTATTCATGCGGATACACATAATGGTGAAACATTTGATGTATATCCATAACTGGGGGCAAAAGTGGGTTCAGAAAATAAAGTGAAACCGCCAGCCTCCTTTCTATCTGAGTTTGCGGCTTTTTTCTTTGTTTTATTCAATGGCTTTATTTTGGTTATAATTATTTCTAAATATTTTCATTATTCCAACGATATAAATATTGTAGGCATAAATAAATGATGCAAAGGTATTTGGGAGGTGAAGGGGATGATTAAAATTGATGGTGGAAATAAATATCTGTTTAATTCAAATGATACCTTGGGCTTAGAAAATATCGACACTAACAAGACTGCTATAACAACAAAGAGTGGAGCTCCAAATTGGGCATATATTCCTTCAGCAGGAAGATGCAAAAAAACAAAGGAACAATTGGTATCTGAAATAAAAGATCTTGCAAATAGAGTAGCGCAAGCTAATAATGGAAAAGAAACAGAACAGTTAAATCTAGAGGTTTTAAAACTTCGAGCTGATTATCTATCTGATGTTTCTCCTGATAGGAGGACATTGTATCAGCAAGCAGAAAGAGCGATTAAATCTCAAAACAATAATAAAAAAGGTATACAACATGGAGGCGGAGAATTAACGTTGCTTTATTTTTTGGAGCATGCGGACAAATCGCAAAATTTGTCGGATAAGAGTTTTTCTCTTGCCGGTGGAGCTATGCTTACATTTCCAATATTGACTACTGGTGGATATGGAGTAATTATTGAACGAGGCGGAGTGCAACTATTGGCAGGAGATGATTACGGATGGGGATATGAAATGACTCCTGCGGAATTGAAGAAAAAGGCTGAATTCTATGCTATTTATAATAGTGCCGTAAAAAATGCTCAAAAAGGAATTAAAGAATTGAGAGATTTACCGGACTATTTGGAAGACAAGCCTATATTTGATAGTCTTGCATAACTAAATAATGTAGTTGCCTTTATATTACCAAGCTATTTTAATAAAATAGTTAATCAAAAGAGATTCTGAATTACACAGGGTCTCTTTTTCATTTGGATAAAATGAAATAATAGGGGTGATTATTCATTTTTTTGCATAACACTACCAATTAGAAAGAGTTCCATAAAGAGTTCCATTAAAAATGGCGTGGCGGCGAAGCTCCTTTCTTTGTGGCTTTACGAGATGAACGGAAGTTCGATCCCGGTCGCCGGCATTAGAGAGAAGCAGAGATGCTTCTTTTTTCTGCTATGTTGCGATATCATGGAAAATGAAAGGATAATAATGATAGAAGGCTCCAATTAAGGGAGTATGTAACAGATGATTTTGATATGTTTTGTGAAATGAGGAGAAAAGTTTGAAAAATAAGTTAGTTTTGGCAATAGTAATGACTGCAGTAATCTTGAGCGGATGTACCCAAGGCGCTGATGCGGCTACGGAAGAGCAGATTGGTGAAGAGGTAATTGCATCTAGTGAAGAGCAGGCATCGGAAGAAGAAAGTGTAGCTGAAGAAGCTAATACTGAAGATTATACTGACCAGATTAAGGCAGAGATTGATGGAATTGCAGCAGATTCTCTTTCGGATGAGCTTGTAAAAGCAAACGAGATCTACGACAAATACGATGAACTAAGAAGGAATGCTAAGACGCAGCTGGAGATGAATTTTTTAGGCCAGTGGGGGACTTTGGTGTGGAAAGATGAAACTTTAAGGCTTTTGGATCAATTAAAGGAAAAAGATCCTGCGAACTATGACGATTTTGTAGCCGGTTATGAAGAATGGGAAAAATATGTACCTTCCATGGCTGAGAGAATGAGCTCTAAATACAAGGATGGCTCAATTTACCCTACTATATATTCATACAACGAAGCTATGCGTTATAAGGAAATGGCATATAGTTATGCAAGTACCCTTGCAGATCTTAAAGGAGAGGTGGATTTCTCATTTCCGGATTCTTCTCCCTGCGGTTATTATGGAGATTATACGAAGGACGGCTATCTTTGTATCACAGAGGGAATGGAATCAGGGACCTATGATATTGTTGTACATATAGATGACTCAAAGGAGATTTGTGGAACGGGAACTATTTCTGAAAATCCGGATGCTTTGGAAAATATATAGCCAAAGTATACGAATGCTACTTTCATGGCGGCTTAATGGAGCGGATATAATGACAAAAATATACGATAATGATATAATGTTTTGAGCGCCAAGGATAGGGACTATGCTTGGCGATTTTTTTAGTAGGATGTAGAATTTGCGACACACTTAAAGGGTTTTGAGGAGTTAAATTGACACATAATAACGAGTTAAAAACACCATATTATTGTTTTGATGCAAATATATTGCACAGACACATTGCTGAGATGAAGGCAATAAGGGAGAAATACTCGAGTGATAATCTGCGTTTTTGTTATGCTATTAAAGCGAATTCCTTTCTTATTCCGTATATAGATAAAGATGTAGATTATTTTGAAGTTTGCTCTTGGGGCGAGCTGAAGATATGCAGGCAGTACGACGTTAATCCGGAAAAAATTATTTTGTCCGGTGTCAATAAAGAACCGGGGATGATAGCAGATGCTCTTGAATACGGAGTAAGATTTTTTACTGCTGAATCAGTTAATCAATATAATGAGATTGTGAAGCAGGTCGAAGAGACAAATACCAACATTCAACTGCTTCCAAGGTTATCCAATGGGGCACAATTTGGAATGGATAAGAGTTGTATTGAGGAAATCATCAGCGATAGTTCCATACGTGCGGGTGTTAAGATTATCGGCATCCACTATTTTACGGGTACACAGAAAAAGAAGTTCAGTAAGATTGAGTCTGAGCTTAAGTTGTTGGAAGAGTTTTTTGCCGAATTAAAGAGCAAATATGGGTTTGAGCCGGAATTGCTTGAGTATGGACCGGGACTTGGAGTGCCCTATTTTATCGGGGATGATTTTGATAACTACTATTCTGTGTATGAAGAGATGGTAAGTTATATCGCTTCTGCAAAATACAGCTATAGTGTGAACCTTGAAATGGGAAGGTTTTTTGCCGCTTCTTGCGGTGAATACATTACATCCGTTGCTGATGTAAAAGGTACACCTGATGCACCGATTCTTATACTTGACGGCGGTAGGAATCATATAAGCTATTACGGACAGAATATGGTAATGAAAACTCCTCTGATAGAGTCAGAGCGTAAGGGTGAAAATGACGAGGTTCCTTGCGACCTTTATGGATCTTTATGTTCATTTAACGATATGATCGCCAGAGCGGTTATGATACCGAGTCCAAAGATTGGCGACAGGCTTATATTTAAGAATATTGGTGCATATTCAATCACAGAGGGTATATATCTTTTCCTAAGCAGAGATCTTCCGGCGGTGTATGCTAAGGAAGAAGACGGACAATGCAAGATGCTCAGAAACGGTAATCCGACTTATGAAACGAATTGCCTGAATAAATAGTATATAAAAAGTAATACGAGGAGAAATTTGAAATGGATGAATTAATGGAAATATTAAAAGGTGCAAGACCTGATGTGGATTTTGAAAACGAAGAAGCTCTGATTGATGATGGAATACTGGTTTCATTTGATATCATTTATATTGTAAATGCTATAAATGAAGCGTTTGACATTGAGGTAAATGTATCTCAGTTAAAACCCGAGAATTTTAACAGTGCACAAGCAATGTGGGATATGATTCAGAATATGCAGGAATAATACGTATGAATGAGTATAATGTATTAAGCTTTTTGGAAAGCAGTGCTGAAAAATATCCTGAACGCGTTGCTTTTAAGGATAAAGATGAAGCAATAAATTATAACGATCTTTTGTCAAGAACTCAAAAGATTTCCTTTATTATACGCAAAAATGCGCATCTTGAGCCTTTTGAAAAGAACAAGCCTGTTGCCGTTTTTATCGACAGAAATATAAGGAGTCTCCAGCTTTTTCTCGCAGTTGTATATAGTGGAAATTTTTATGTGCCTATCGATCCGACACTTCCTGTTGAAAGAATGCAGGCTATGTTGGATACGCTTCAGCCTGTATGTTGCATATCTGCTACAAAAAGAAAACTTCCGATTGAGGCGGAATCTTTTGATTCTTTGCTTGAACAGGCAGAGCAGATAGACGAATCTTATTGTGAATCAGTTAAAAGAATCAGAGAATTTGCGATTGATACAGATCCCGTATACGCAATCTTTACATCCGGAACAACCGGAATTCCCAAAAGTGTTATTGTAAGTCACAGAAGTGTCATTGATCTTGTGCATAGATTTGCAGAAAGTTTTCCTTTTCCTGATCAGCCGGTTATGGCAAATCAGGCTCCGTTTGATTTCGATGTTTCTGTAAAAGATATATATAACAGTCTGAACCTTGGCGGTACTGTAGTTATTGTACCTAAGAGTTATTTTGTTATGCCGGCGGCTTTGTTCCCTTATTTACAGGAGAACAAGGTTAATGTTCTTATATGGGCGGTTTCGGCACTCAGGATTGTTCAGAATTTTAAGCTGTTCGACGCATGCGTGCCGGATAGTATTTCTCTTGTAATGTTTTCAGGTGAGATTATGCCGGTAAAATGTCTCAATTACCTGATGGATTACTGGAAAGATGCAACCTTTGTAAACTTGTACGGACCCACAGAGATTACCTGTAACTGCAGTAGCTATATAATAAAGGACCGTTTGGAAGATACAGACAGTATTCCCATTGGAAAGAGCTTTGCCAATACGGAGATGTTCCTGATAGATCCCGATACAATGCAAAGAATACGCAAAGCAGGCGAAAAAGGTGAGATATGTGTCAAGGGATCTTGTCTTGCGCTGGGATATTATAGGAATCCTGAGCAAACAGATAAAGCTTTTGTACAGGACCCGGAAGTGACTGCATACAGCGATTTGATGTACAGGACTGGAGATATCGGATATTGTGATGAATCCGGTAATTTCTATTATGCCGGTCGAAAAGACCATCAGATCAAGCATATGGGTCATCGTATCGAAATGGGCGAGATAGAAACAGTGGTTAATGCTATCGATGAGATTAAAATGGCGTGTGCTGTATACAAAGAGGAAAAGGAAATGATATGTCTCTTTTACAGTGCCGATTCAGAATGCGATGATATCATAATCAAACAGATCAGAAAGTTCCTGCCTGCCTATATGCTTCCCAATAAGTTCATTTATATGCATGAGCTTCCATTGAATGCGCATGCTAAGATTGACAGAAAAAAACTCGCGGAACAGGAGATTTTTTAAAATGGTTTATTCCTTTTCTTTTTTGTTGTTCGTAACCGTGCTTTTTTTTGCATACTATTTTTTATTTAGGAATCATCAGTGGATTGTACTTCTGGTAGGCAGTCTGGCTTTTTATTTGTATACAGACCTGCGTTTTTCGGTATTTCTGGTTGTTACCACCGTTATGACTTTTTTTGGTGCAATAAAGTTGGAACAACTTGCAGATTTTCAGAAGAGTAGCATAAAAGAGAATAAAGAGAAATGGACAAAGGAAGAGAAAAAGGCCTTTAAAGCAACTGTTTCAAAAAAGAAAAGACTTCTTTTAACCTTAATTGCCATCGTTGCTTTTGGAATGCTGATGGTGTTTAAGTGCAAAAAATTCCTTCCTTTCAGTTGGTTGATCCTTCCTCTTGGTATGTCTTTCTATACATTCCAGTCAATCGGTTATCTGATCGATGTCTACAGGGGAGATGTAAAAGCTGAGCGAAACTTCTTGCACTACGCACTTTTTGTGTCGTATTTTCCGCAGATCATTCAGGGACCCATTAACAGATTTGATAAATTACATCATCAGTTTTTTGAGAGGCATGATTTTGATTTTGCACAGATAAGATCGGGCCTGTGGCTCTTTTTATGGGGACTCTTTAAAAAACTTGTGATAGCGGACAGGCTTGCTTTATTTGTAAATATGGTCACTGAGCATACCGATGCTCCGGCAGGTTCCATCGTGGTTACGGCGATATTTTTGTTTAATATTGAATTATATGCCGATTTCTCGGGTGGAATAGATATGGTTCGCGGTATCTCTGAAATCTTTGGAATAACATTGGCAGAGAATTTTAAGAGACCTTTTTTTGCTACGACAATTGGTGAATATTGGCATAGATGGCATATATCTCTCAGTAACTGGATAAGAGATTATGTTTTTTATCCGATAGCACTTTCTAAAAGATATGCAAGTTTTTCTTCAAAGCTTTCAAAAAGAAATACGCATTTGGGAAAAACAGTTCCGGCGGGAATGGTTTCCGTATTTACATTTTTGTTGATCGGACTTTGGCATGAATTCAGTATTGCTTATATTGCATATGGACTTTGGCATGGTTTTGTAATGGCGAGCGCGCAGATTTTTGAGCCGTTTTTTAGCTTTTTGAATCGTTGCTTTTCTTTGAATAGAGAAAGCTATGCCATGAAGCTGTTTGGAAGAGCTCGTACCTGGATAATAATCTCAATTGGTGAGATGTTTACTATCACCGGCTCATTCTCGGGCTTCCTAAGGCTCGTTTATCAGATTTTTCATAATTTTAACTGGTATAGGATCGTCACAGATATTGAGATGTACAGCCTTAACTACAAAGACTTTTTTGTGGTTGGCATTGGCGTGATCATTTGGTATGTAGTCAGCGTAAGGCAGGAAGAAGGTATGCAGATACGTGAGCATATCGCTGCCCAGCCTTGGCTTTTCAGATATTTGCTCACCGCAGGTGTTATAATGATAACTCTGATCTTTGGAGTTTACGGATCATCATATAATGCTGCTGACTTCATTTATGGAGGTTTTTAAAAATATGAAATCAAAATCGTTAAAGACTTTTGTACAAGTAGTGGTGGGAGTACTGCTATTTGTGATGATGGTCTTATATGCATCAAAGGTTCTCGAGAGAAAAGACGCTTATGTAAAGTATGAGGCTTTTTTCAGAGAGAAAAATGATTTTGATGTTTTATTTTTTGGAAGCAGTAACATGCAGCTTATGGTGAATCCGCTTCAGCTATGGAATGAGTGCGGTATTACTTCGTACAATTTTGGAAATACTTCCGAAAGATTACCTGTGACATATTGGACAATAAAGAACGCGCTTGAATATACAAGTCCCAAAGTGGTTGTCATTGAGATCAGCCAATATGGACAAGAGGAAAAATATAAAGATATGTACAGTGTACATCTTGCGTGGGACAGATTTCCGATTTCTTTAACAAAAATTAAAGCGGTTTATGATGTACTTAGTCCTTCGGATCCGAGATATGAACTTCTATTTGATATGATTCTTTATCATGACAGATGGAAAGAGTTGACGCCGGCAGATTTTTCAAAAGATTATTCTAAATTGATGGGATATGCCACAAGTCATGAGTATACAGCTTTTGAGAGACCGGAATATGAGTTCCGTATAGATGAAGCAGCTCCGAAGACGGAAGGTGTTATGTACCTGGAAAAAACTGTGGAGGAGCTTCAGGAAAAAGGTATACAGGTCGTATTTGTTCATTCGCCTGAAGTAAATAGCGAAGAAAAGCAGGCAAGGATAAATGCGGCATCTGTTACGGCTGAGAAGTACAATATTCCTTTAATTGATTTTACCGTGATGAAAGACTCTGTGGTTGATTATGCAACAGATTTGTCGGATGCAGACCATGCGAACATACAAGGGGCAACCAAGCTGACTCATTATATAGGTGAGTACCTTATGAGTAATTATGATCTCAAAAGTCATGCGGGAGATGCTTCATATAATGACTGGAATACTTTTTATGAAGATTACAGGGCTGAAAATGACGGAGTTCCTATGACTGTGAAAGAGGAAGAAGAGGAATAAAGCATATAGTTAAATAGATTTGTGGGCAGATTATGTATATGACATAACCTGCCCATTTTTTCTGATAGGAAAATTCCTATCGGTTATATATTACTTATCGTTGTCGTTCTTAGGTGTTGCCTTAATTTCGACATCGTTAAGTCCTGTGATGTTTACGTTCTTGTTGACTTTGGCATCATATGTGCCGGCTTTCATGATCTCTGAGAAATCAACGCCTGTTGCTTCTGACATTGTATCAAATACCTGCTTCATCACGACGGGCATGTTGCCGGAAATCTGGCTTGCGCCGTTTGATCCGTCGCCTGTTCCGTAGATGTTGATCTTGTCGATCTGTGAAAGAGGCTTAGCAATTTCAGCGGCCATCTGAGGCATGATCTTGATCATCATTTCAGCCATAGCAGCTCCGTTGTACTTCTTGTATGCTTCAGCTTTTTTCTCCATTGCTTCGGCTTCGGCAAGACCTTGAGCTTTGATGCTTTCGGCTTCGGCCCTACCTTTTGCGGCGATACCTGCGGCTTCTGCGTCGTACTTGGCTTTGATACCTGCAGCTTCCTGCTCGGCAGCATACTTCATTGCTTCAGCTTTTGCTTTCTGAGCCTCAGCTTCTTTTTCCTGTTCGTATTTACGGGCTTCAGCTTCGCGCTGTCTCTGGATGAGCTTAGCTTCAGCGTCTTTCTCTGCACGATACTTGTCGGCATCGGCTTTTTTCTCAATCTCAGCGGCAAGTTCCTGCTGTTTTACAAGAACTTCTTTCTGCTTAAGTTCAGCTTCGCGTTCAACCTTGGCAATCTCAGCATTAACTGTTGCTGCCTGGATTGTCTTTTGCTGTTCCTGATTCTGAATCTCATATGCGGCATCGGCTTCAGCCTGTGCTGTATCGGCCTGCTTCTTAAGAGCGGCTTTTTTAATGTCAAGTTCGTTGTTCTTCTGCGCAATCTCGGTCTGAGCGGCAACTTTCGCATCGTTGGATGCTCTGTCTGCTTCAGCCTGAGCGATTGCCACGTCTCTGTCGGCCTGTGCCTTTGCGATAGCAGCGTCCTTCTTGATGCGTGCGGTATTGTCGGCACCGAGGTCTCTGATAAGGCCGTTCTCATCGGTTACATTCTGGATGTTGCAGGATATGATCTCGATACCGAGCTTATCCATGTCCTTTGAAGCCTTGAGCATAACCTGATCTGAGAATGAATCTCTGTCGGTGTTGATTGTGCGAAGGTCGAGAGTACCGATGATCTCACGCATATTACCCTGAAGGGAATCTTTAAGTTCCTGTGCGATCTGCGCGGGAGCCTTGTTAAGGAAGTTCTTTGAAGCAAGAAGGATTCCTTTTACCTTTACAGGTGAGTCCTCAGTACCGATGTTGATGATCCTGTCTGTTGCGATACGAACCTTTGCAACAGCGTCCACGTCAACGTTGATAAAGTCGTTTGTAGGAACGGATTGTTCAGTTTTTATATCTACGGTCATCTGTCCGAGGTAGAGTTTATCGACTCTTTCAAAAAAAGGAATCTTAACCCCGGCTCTTCCTATAAGGATTCTGGGTTCTTTGCGAAGACCGGAAATGATAAATGCCTGATCCGGAGGAGCCTTCACATAACCCATTGCAAAAATAAGTATTACAACCAAAGCTGTAACAGAAGCGCCAATAATAGCTGTCATAGTTCTCCTCCATTCTGACTGAGAATGCTCAGTCGCGGGTACATCCTTTGTTTTAAACGATTTTGTTTAGCGAATGTACGTGATTGATTTGTTATGCATTAAATATAATCTATGGTGAATCCTAGATAAATGCTGACTTTGAGGGAATATTACCGTCTATTTTGTAAAAAAAGCGAATTAGAAATTTTACGGGATTGAAGATTTGTTGTTGACACAGAAAAATTCGACAATTATAATCAGTACTAATAATTTTCAGAAAGAAGATATGGATATGAGAGAATTTATACTCATCAACAATAATACTAATACCAACCCAAATCCCGTGACCAAAAATCAGGGGACTATTAGTGTTATATTTGATGAGGTTTTTCGGATAAGTCATATCTGAAATAAAAAAGAAAATGCAGAGATAATAAGAGCCTCATCAAACAATAAGAGTTTGGTGGGGCTTTTACTATACCAAAAATTGAGAGGAGAATTGTTATGGAACTAATAAGAGTGCAGGATTCGGATTACAGGAAGGCGTATGAGCTGTATATGACTTTCGATGAAGATGAGAACGGCTTTGTCAACAGCGTTTACGGCTATGATTATGACAGATTTCTTGAATGGATCGAGATGAAAAGAAACTGGTCGCTAGGCAAAGAGCTTCCTGAAGGTTTTGTGGCTGATACAGCTTTTGTGCTTTCGGTTGACGGGGAGTATGTCGGCGTCTTTAACTTAAGGCATTATCTGAACGACTTCCTAAGAAACGGTCCGGGCCACATCGGCTACGGCATATCCAAGAAATATAGAAGAAAAGGATATGCTACGGCAGGACTTAAACTTGCACTTGAAAAGGCGAGAGAATTCGGGATTCACGAAGCTTATCTTTCCGTAAACAAGGATAACATCGGAAGTTTAAAGGCCCAGCTGAACAATGGTGCATATATACATCATGAAGATGATAAGGAATACTACACAAGGATAAATGCGATAAGCGAGTCTGACAGTAGGGAAAAAATTGTAAGTGACTATTACAACCAGACAGATGAGGATGGCAGGCTTGATGAATCAAGGCACGGACAGCTTGAGTATGCAACAACAATGCACTATATTCACAGATTTGCGGATTTAGATAAAAAGTCGAAGATTCTTGAAGTCGGCGCGGCAACGGGAAGATATTCAATAGCACTTGCAAAAGAAGGCTTTGACGTTACAGCTGTAGATCTTGTTGAAAAGAACATTGAGATATTAAAGAAAAACAGCGAGGGAATCACAAACATTCATCCTATGCTTGGCGATGCGACTAAACTTACAGATCTTGAAGATGATAGCTTTGATGTGACGATGATTCTCGGACCTATGTATCATCTGTACGACAGGGAAGATGTCGACAAAGCTATAGATGAGGCAATCAGGGTAACAAAGCCCGGCGGAACAATAATGTTTGCCTTCATTTCGGTTTTTGCGTTCGCGTATGCAAACCATCTGGACGGAAACTGGAAGAACGGGGAAAAAGAAAACTTCACGGAGGATTATAAAGTAAGGCATTTCAAAGAGCAGATGTTTACGGGCTATGACGTTACGGAGTTTGAAGATCTTTTTACCGGAAAGGAAACAGAATATATCACGACAACCGGAGTTGACGGATTTATTCTTTCTATGGAGATGAATCCTGAATTCCAGATCTCGGATGAAGACTTTGAGTCGCTTAAAAAGTGGTATCTTGCATTTTCGGAGAAAAGGGAACTTCTTGGAAGTTCTACGCATCTTCTTTATATCTGCAAAAAAATCTGATAAATGCGCAGGGTTTCGCTGGTATATCAATTCAAATATCAGCGAAATACTGTAATAATATGATTAAACTTTTATAAAATAGCAGATATTTCTGCGCTTTCTTGTGACAATGTGCATTATTTAGTTTATAATAAAGTTGTTGATGATAAAGGTAACAACAATCTTTGCGCTAAAATTATTTAAAAAATATACTAATTTTCTATAAAATAATTATGCCTAAATGCCGATACATCAATTGGGTACATATACTGATGGTAATTGTTCCTTATAAACATAGTCACGAGAGGGGACGATATGGCGAGAACGAATGTAGTTACGGCTGACAGAGTCGTAAATTTCAAAGGCAGAAAGATTATTGAACTAAACTATTGGGAGATTTACGATCACAAAGCAAATATCTATAAGTGGGTCAAAAGAGCTTTTGATGTGGTAGCTGCATGCGTGGCGCTTATTTTACTGTCTCCGGTTTTCCTTTTAACTGCAATTGCTATTTTCGTTGAAGACGGAGGTCCGATTTTCTTTACCCAGCAAAGAGCGGGTAAAGATATGAAGAGCTTTACGATTTATAAATTTAGAAGTATGTACAAGAATGCGGAAGATCTGTTTGAGAAGATGCAGGAACAGAACGAGCAGACGGGACATGCTTTTAAGATCAAAGACGATCCGAGAGTAACTCACGTTGGAAAATTCATAAGAAGATATTCGATCGATGAGTTGCCTCAGCTGTTTAACATAATTAAGGGCGATATGAGTGTTGTAGGCCCAAGGCCGATTCTTTACGAACAGATGGAAGAGTGCAACGCTTATGAGAAGCAGAGGCTCATCGTTAAGCCCGGTCTTACCTGTTATTGGCAGGTGTGCGGCAGAGCCAAGATTAAGTGGGATCAATGGGTAGAGCTTGATCTTAAATATATTCAGGACATGAGTATAAAGAAGGATATAGAGCTTATCATCAGAACATTCCCCGCGGTATTTGGACAGGACGGAGCTTATTGAGATTATCGGGCAAAAGAGAATAATAAAAATCAAAGCTGTCATTTATGGTATCTGATACTATAAAGGCAGCTTTTCTTTTCGTAAGTGAGCACTTGCGAGGTTATGTCGCATTTAGTACATATCCCAAGAGTTTTAGTTGGTTCTTTTGTCATAGGTTAAAAGAATGAAGCGCGTAGCCCATACTACAGGGAAAACAGGGTGCTTCATGCAAAAATATAAGAGCTTGTTAGCTTTTGAAGAAATGTCTACATGTGTGGACATTATTTTTTTGCGGATATCATCCCGTAGGAAAATAGAGCGTACTCTTTCCGTTACATTCGGAGCTCTGTGGCGAAGCTCAATCTTCATGGCAACAAAGAGCATTATGACAAATTCACGGTCTACCTGTATTTCCGCGGTAGATATTTTTTTATCTCTAAGGATTTCTTTGAAAGTCTTGTCGTTGAGCTCAAGGTTTGACAAGAGCTTTTGACTGTGGCCGTGTGCCATTGAATCGCTGATAAGTCTATAGTGGTAAAAATAGCTGTCTTTTGCTATAACAAGTCTTTTGGCATCGCAGATGGTGGGAAGCATTATATTTACGTCTTCGGCCATTACAATCGAGGTGTTGCAATACTTGATGTTATCAAGAAGAAGCTTTCTGGATGTGAGCTTCATGCATCTTGACATGGTAACGGGACGGACTTCGTTTCCAAGAAGATTCTCTTTTATCTTATCAAGGGAGTCTCCGGTGTATACGCCGGGGGCAAGTCCCTGAGTTTCTTTCCTTCTTTCGTTATTTTTTTCAACGATATAGTTTCCTGAGATTATCTCACTGTCGGAAAAAGACGGATCGGTGAGGGCATAGAGCTTCTCGAACATATCGGTGTCAATCCAGTCGTCGCTGTCGAGGAAGCAAAGATAGTCTGCGCAGGCTCTTTTTACTCCTTCCGTCCAGGCGGATATGAGGCCGCCGTTAGCCTTGTGGACTGCGATGACGCGATCGTCTTTTGCGGCATATTCGTCGCACTTTGCAGGACTTACGCCGTCTGTGGAACCGTCGTCAACGAGGATTACCTCAAACTCCTTGAAAGTCTGTGTGAGTACGCTTTCAAGGCATTCGTCCATATATTTGGCGGTGTTATAAACCGGGATGATTACACTGATCTTGGGCTGTGACATTTCTTTTCCCTTCTGAATTGAATTAAATTCTACAAACTATCTTATCAGCGACTGAGTGTGCGTGTCAAAATGTGATAGAAACGACGGGGCTTTTGAGGTAAAATTAATAGTAACAAAAAAACTAGGAGGAAAGGGCGTATGGGTAAAGTTTTTCATGTAGATCATCAGATAGATAAGAAGAATGTAGAAGATTCGGTCACAGAGTGGACCAAAGTAGTTGAATACAGTGATATTAACAGCGAAAAAAGGCTTTTTGGCGGCAAACTTATGTCGTGGATAGATGAAGTTGCGCGAACAGTTGCATTGCGGCATTCCGGTAATCCCGTTATCACAGCGGCTGTCGACAACATGCAGTTCAAGCAGGGCGCGAAGCTCGATGATATACTCGTTATAATCGGAAAGATAACATATGTTGGCAGGACTTCGATGGAAATACGGGTTGATACTTACGTTGAGGACAGGCGAAACGGTATGCGGCACGTCCTTAACAGAGCGTATCTGACAGAGGTGTGCATAGACGATGACGACACGCCGGTTCTGGTTCCTTACGGATTAAATATCAAAACGGAGAATGAACGAGCTGAGTGGGAAGGCGCGGAAAAGAGGATCATCCTGAGGAAGAAGCGCAGAATGGAAGGATTCTGATAGATTGGATTTGTGCGCGGCATAGTGGCTGGAAAACTAATGTGAAATATTTTTCACTTTTGTATTGACTTAAAAAAATGCGAGTGATATATTTATAACATCAAATCGAGTTATAAATATATCACTTTTGTATTATGGAGGCATGAAATGAACAAGAACAGGAAAGTAACATTGAGAGATATTTTGGTTTCAAAGGTGGTTAGAAATATTGCCATTGCGGTATATTTCTGGATGTGGGCAAGAACAGATTATAAGGAGTCGTACTCTATGATTCAAAGTTCTGTCGGCGCTTTTCTTGCAGTTTTTTATTACATGCTTTATTCAAGAGAAAGAAAGTATAAGAAGGAATGCTTTGACGAGCTTGCAGAGAGAAACTTAAACAAATGCAATGCTATTTGCTATAAGATTATGGCTGTTATCATGGTCGCACTTGCTTTTACGGCTGCAATAGTAGGACATACCGAAGCTTTTGGAACAGATGTTATCGGCTGGATCCTCGTAATCTCACTTGTAGTTGTTTCAATCGTGAGAGTTATCCTGTATTCTGCCATCGATAAAAAAGGAGAATAAGCCCATGGCACTTATCACTAAGGTAAAAGAATATCGCGAAAAAGCAGGTTACAAGCAAAGTGAGCTCGCCGAGATGGTCGGCGCAAGACGCGAAACAATCGTCCACCTTGAAAACGGCAAATATAACCCGTCGCTTAAGCTTGCGATGGACATTGCCAAGGTCTTTGGCGTTACCGTTGAGGAGTTGTTCGAGTTTACGGAAGATTGATGGGGAAAAGAAATATTAAGGGCGCGGATTTGGTACAGGAGTAGGTACTAAATCTGCGCTTTTTTTTAATGAAAAGGACTGAATTGTAAAGAACAATTCAGCCCGGAATTTTATTTATTTGTGCTTTTGTATTTTTCAAGCTCTTCTTGTAATGTTTTAAGTTCTGCTTGTAATTTTACGATCTCATTTTCGTATTTTTCTTCCGCATCAGTATAGCCGGCGGTATACTGAGAATTCATCTGCTCTCTGTAACGGCGCTGGCCTTCAAGAAGCTCTTTGGCCTGATTGTCATAATTAAGTTCGAAGATCAAATTTCCCACCTCCTCGATATCAGGATGATTCTTGGCAAGATTTTTAAATTCTTCCCAAGTGGTTGCTTTAAAAAGATCCGCCCAGTACACAAGATTATTACGGACATCTTCTTGTGTTGCAAGGTCTGTGTGGTTTAATTGTAGCATATTCATGCCGAATTTATCAGTATACAGATGGTGATTTTTGAGGTTGGTAAGGCGGTATTTTGCATAGAACTCTGCTTCTGCATGGGGGATGAGCTCCTGATCGGTGATTCAGAATAAAGTAGTAGGCTTTACAAGGGAATAATTGTCGCCGCTACCGATGTTGTCGTATGCACGGCATAGGTAGATTATTGAGCGTGAGATCCAATATTTATCGGGATATACTTGGAGTTCGACATTGAGGATCTCATTGTTGTTGAGAGTGAGCTTGATGTCCATGATTGTTTCTTTTCCCGCACTGTTAAGGTCGATTGGATTCTCGACAAGGATATCTTGTACATCATCGGGAGACAGTCCTTTTAGGGCACATACCAGACCTGTTAATGCTTTTTCGGATTGCTGCATGACGTAATGGAACATCATGTCGCTCATAAGCGTAAATTCGATTTCGCCTGTCGCGGTTTCGTAGGTGAGTTTTTGAGAGTTGTCTTTTGATTTAGACATTTAGAAATTTCCTTTCATAGAAAAAATAGATTTGGCAGATTTGCCATGTCATCGGCTTGGAATTGTCGTTGAAAGACTGCCGACTTCTCTTATGATATCAGATAAATCTTAAGAAATACCGTCGAAAAATCTTAAGATTTTTTGTAGTATGAGAAAAGAAATATCAAGGACGCAGGGTAAGTACAAAGGAAGGTACAAAATCTGCGCTTTTTAATAAGAAAAAATGTAGAATTCTACACTTTTGTTGATTAAAAAACACCAAAATGGTAAAATCTAGTAAGAAAAAATGTAGAATTCTACATATTTGGAGATTAAGATGATAAAAAGAGATAAGTATCTAAGACAATTGATTGAGGCAAAAGAAAATGGATTTCCCAAGGTTATTACAGGAATCAGGAGATGTGGAAAGTCGTATTTGCTAAAGGAGATATACAGGGCATATCTTATTGATGAGGGAGTTGATCCGTCGCATATTCATATTTTGGAATTGGATGATGACAGGAATATTGAATATAGGGATCCGTTAAAGCTTGGAGAGTATATTCGAAAACTGTGTACAGGCAATAATATGTATTATGTCTTTATTGATGAGATTCAAAAAGTATATGCACTTAAAAATCCGAATTTTACAGATGGTAAACACGTTCCGGCAAAGAAAAACGACGATGACACTGTGACATTTGTTGATGTTGTTTTGGGACTGTCTCGTGAAAAAAATATAGATTTGTATGTGACGGGATCAAACTCAAAGATGCTTTCGTCGGATATAGTAACCGAATTTAGAGATAAGGCAACAAATATATGTCTTGCGCCGCTATCATTTGATGAGTTTTTTGGCTATGTCGGAGGTTATGAATCGGAAGCACTCTATACATATATGCAATATGGCGGTATGCCGCTTGCTGTTTTGAAAAAAGATGATGAAAAAAAAGAGTATCTCAAGGGATTATTTGAAACAACATATTTTAGCGATATTCTTGAAAGAAACAAATTAAAGAAAGGCGAGGAACTGGAAGAACTTTGCAACATCATAAGTTCTTTGACAGGTGAACTGCTTAATTCCGAAAAGATAGCCAATACATTTTTGAGTGTTCGGAAATCAAAAATAAACAAGGCTACAATCGAGAACTACATAGGTTACTTTATAGATGCATTTCTCCTTAGAGAGGCTCGTAGGTTTGACATTAAGGGAAGAAAAGAAATCGGAGCACTGAGAAAGTACTATTTTATAGACACGGGGCTTAGAAATGCCAGATTAAATTTTGCATTTCCCGATGAAGGTCAGATGTTGGAAAATATCGTATACAATGAGCTACGCTACAACGGATATTCCGTAAATGTCGGTACTTTCGATACAGTTGAAAAGAATAAAGCGGGGAAATCTGTCAGAAAGAATAATGAAGTAGATTTCTATGCGCATAAAGGCAATCGGGCATATTATATTCAGGTGACGGCGGATATTTCTAATGATGCTACAAAGGAAAGGGAGATACGACCGTATATCTTGATCAACGATCAGATTCAGAAAGTTATTGTGGTAAACAAACCGATAAAGGAGACTCGCGACGAGCGCGGTTTTACGATTATTGGTATAACGGATTTCTTGCTTAGGTTTATAAAGTAAATATAGATAGAATTTAGGCGCAGATTGCCACAAAATCTGCGTCTTTTTCTATGACAAAATACTATATATAGATTATAATTAGGACATGAATTTAATTATTGGTAACATATAAAGGAGAAAACATGAGTAATCAAATAAAACTAGGTTCTAAAATTGTTGGAGATGGGGAAGAACCTTATTTTATTGCTGAAATAGGTATAAACCATAACGGAGATATAAATGTTGCAAAAAGGCTTATTGATGCATCTTATGCCATAGGTTGGGATTGCGTAAAGTTTCAAAAAAGAACACCGGATATTGCGGTTCCTGATAGCCAAAAAAATGTTATGAGATCTACGCCTTGGGGAGAGATGACATATCTGGAGTATAAAAAACGTATTGAATTTGAAAAGAGTGAGTATGATTATATTGATGATTATTGTAAGGAAAAACCCATTTCATGGACAGCTTCTCCTTGGGATATGCCCAGTCTTGAATTCCTTTTAAATTATGATGTCCCTTTTATCAAATTGGCGTCCGCCGCAAATGGGAATATCGAGCTTATAAAAGCGGCTTGTAAATCAGGAAAACCTATTTTGATGTCAACAGGTATGTGCACTCAAGAAGAGTTAGATAAGGCAGTATCGGTTCTTGAAGACTATAGTAATGGAGAGTATGCGTTAATGCATACAAATTCTGTTTATCCTGCTCCGATTGATAATTTGAATCTTAGATATATAACGACATTAAAAGAACGATACAATTGCGTTGTTGGCTACAGTGGACATGAACAGAATCTTGAACCTACAGTAGCAGCAGTTACTCTTGGTGCGAATATAATTGAAAGACATGTAACTCTTTCACATAATATGTGGGGAACAGATCAAAAGGCCAGTTTAGAGATTAATGCTATGTTTATGCTCTATCATAGATGCATTGATATTATTAAGATGATGGGGGATGGAGAGAAGAAGCTTGAAGAAGACGAACTTGCTGTAAGGAAGAAACTGCGAGTTGAGTAAGTTGTTGGGAGAATTTTATTATGAATGTTGCACTCATTCCTGTAAGAGGTGGAAGTAAATCAATTCCGTTAAAAAATATAAAAGAACTATGTGGAAAACCACTTGTATATTGGACTGCTAAAGTGGCATGTGAATGTAAATATATTGATAATGTATATATAGCAACAGATAGTTTTGAAATAAGAGATGCTGTAGAGACATTTTGTAATAGCGAAAAGGAAGTGTTCTCTAAACTGAGAGTTATTGATAGATCTAAGCAAAACGCCAGTGATACTGCAACAACAGAATCTGTTATGCTGGAATTTGCGGAGAAATATGAGTTTGACAATATAGTACTCATTCAAGCAACATCTCCATTATTGGATGTTGCTGATTTGGAAGGCGGTTTTTTATTATTCAATACTGAGGGAACGGATAGTGTTATTTCGGTTGTAAGACAAAAGCGTTTCTTGTGGAAAGTTGACTCATACAATGTTGCGGAACCTGTCAATTATGACATCTTTAATAGGCCAAGACGTCAGGAATTTGAAGGATATCTTATGGAGAATGGTGCTTATTATATTACATCAAAAGAACTGCTTTTAAAATCCAGAAATAGGATTTCTGGGCGTATTAGGGCATATGAGATGCCGGAAAATACAGCAATTGAAATAGATGAGCCGAATGATTTTATAGTAATCGAAAAGCTTCTTCAGAAAAAAATACAAAAGGAAAGCATTAGTAATAGAAAGAAAATAAAGATGGTCGTTTCCGATTGTGATGGCTGTCTTACTGATGGGGGAATGTACTATTCCGAAAAAGGAGATGAATTAAAAAAGTTTAATACCAGAGATGGTATGGCTTTATCACGACTGAGAGAAAGAGGGATAATTGTTGGAATTATTACGGGAGAAATAAGAGAATTAAATAAACGTAGAGCAAAAAAGCTTAATATGAATTTCATTGAAGAGGGTGTCAAAGATAAAGCAGCTGTACTTAGAAGAATATGTGAAGAATATGGAATAATGCTTGATGAGGTTCTGTATGTTGGCGATGATATAAATGATGTGGAAGTAATGAAAATTGTTGGAGTAGCTGCTTGTCCGGCAGATGCGTCTTCTGAAGTTAAGGATGTTGCTGACTATGTTGCGAAAAGATGTGGAGGAAATGGTGCAGTTAGGGAAATTATTGAAGAAAATTGTTGATAAAATCTTTAAGTGTTTTGGAAGAATACTGGGAATAGAAATTGTTTTTTCGAGAGCTGCTAAAAAAGATTGTGATATACGAGGAAAGCGGCTTATTAATGTTGGAGCGGGGGATTGGAAATGCCGTGGGTGGATATGTTTAGATTATTCGTCGCCATGGTACGCTTCTATGCATAAAGGTGGCCAATACATTGAATATGATATTAGAAATGATAAATTACCATTTGCTGATGAAACGGTTGATGCAATATATTGCAGTCACGTAATTGAACATATTGAGAATGAATATATACAGAGTTTTTTTCTTGAATGCCACCGAGTATTAAAAAAAGGTGGAATACTTAGAGTATGTTGTCCTGATGCAGAATTTTTATGGAATGCCAGTCAGACAGACAATTCATACTGGATCTGGCGAAAAATATTATTAAAACAGATAAATGTGGACTATGCAAATATGAGACAAGTAGATTTTCTTGTCAGAGAAATTGCAACGGAAAGATTTTTAGATTATATAAGCGGGAACGGTCAGGATTATAATGAAGCCTTTTTAAATAAGGATATGGACAATTTTTTTGAGTATATAACTGAAGGATTGACATATGATCCTAAAAAAGCCGGTTATCATATAAATTATTGGACATTTTCCAAAGTTAAAGATACGCTTATCGATTCGAATTTTACTAAGATAATTCGCTCGAAGTATGCCGGAAGTATATCGGAATATATGAAAAATAAAATGTATTTTGACAAAACATTTCCTGAGATGAGCTTGTATGTAGAAGCTATAAAATAAAAAGATGTGGTTAGTAAGAAAGAGGATAATAATTGAGTGCTATTAATGTGATTGTTCCGGTATATAATGCAGAACAGTATCTTCCAATGCTGTTTGATTCTATATTGAATCAAACGTATAAAGATTTTCTTGTTTTGGTTGTTGATGATTGCTCAACTGATAATTCGGTTTCAATTATCAAAGAGTATATGAAAAATAACAATATGAAAATTGTTCTGGTTGAGAATGAAGAAAACATCAAGCAAAGTAAATCTAGGAACAAAGCGTTAGAAATTGCGAAGGATTATCCGTCAAAATATACTACTTTTTTGGATTCAGATGATTGGATTGAACCTGATTTTTTTGAACAATTGGTTAAAAGTGCAGAGTTGAGCGATGCAGATGTGACCATCTGTGGAATTGAACGTTTTGATGACAAGACAAATAGGCAGATATGTGTTGAAGCTGTAGATGGAAAAACTGTTAATGTTGCTGATGGTGAGAATATCTGTGAGTTAGCTTATATTAATCCAGCATTATATAACAAGTTATTCAGAACTGAAATTGCGCAAAAGGCTATATTCAGAGAAATGAAAAGATCTGAGGATACTTGCTACTTTTTTGAAATTTTAAGGTATGTTAATAAGTTGGTATATACCAATAAAGTTGGCTATCATTATAGAGTACGTAGTGATTCTCTTACTGGAATTATGGATGCCGGTGTATGTGACTCAATGATGTCCGGTTTTAGAGAATTAATAAGTAATAATCCAATTGATGGTTTGTATTATAGACAGGAACTTGAAACGCAAATTTTTATAAGAATTGCATGTGGGGGAGTGTTTAGAACTAGTATTGGAAATTCCTCTGGTAAAAAAGAACTTATAAAAAAGACTATTCGTTATATGGATGATACTATTCCAGGGTGGAGAACGAATAGATATTTGGGATTATTTGGAAAAAATATAAATTTAAAGGCATTGGCATTGAGATTATGTGCCTTGTCATATAGAGTTGGAATGGTTGGTTTTTTTATTGGTTCATATAAGGGTCTTATAAAAATATTTGGCAGAGAAGTTAGAATGTAAAGGAGATACATAGTGTTTTATATTTCTGAAATTATAAAACATACTGAAAAAAAGATAGCGTTCTTTTGCCATTCGATGATTCATGTATTTAATTCATTGATGCTTATTTATTCAAGTAAAAGAGATTTAGGAGATTTTGTTATAGTGATGGCGACAGTTACTCATGCTGACGCATATAATCACAAAATATTAGCTGATAGAATCGAAAAGCTTGGTATTAGATGTTGGTCAATAGATAAAAAGTCAAAATTTCGAAGGCTGATAGGCTATTCGGATTATTTAAATAAGAGGTTATTTCGAGATGTTGCTATGTTGCTGGGGGGATACAATAATATTCTAATGGTTAACTTTTGCTGGAATCAACAATTTGTTTGTTATCCGGCATGTTTATTTTATGAGAAAGTATCGGAGAGTATCTTTATTGAAGAAGGTGCAACTCAGTATGTGTCACCAAAAGAAAGCAGAGGAGTTGTGTTTTTAAAGCAACTATATGGCAATAGTACAAATTTCTGGAATGATAAAAAAATAAAAGGAATATATGTGCAGAATCCGGATGGATACAACGCATATTTGAAATCCCACATTAAAAAACTTACAATTGATTATTCAATTTTATCCAAAGAAAATAAAGATAAGATAATCAGTGTGTTTGATGAGGATATGAAGCTATGTAAAATATATAGAAATACCAATATAGGGATAGTCTTTACCCAACCGCTTTCAGAAGACGGTTATATATCGGAGAATGAGAAAAAAGAGATTTACAGGGGGCTTATAGATAAATATAGTTCATTTGCACCTGCAGTGTTAAAGATTCATCCGAGGGATAGAACAGATTATTCGGATATATGTGAGCGCATCGATTCACAAAGATACCCAAGTGAATTATTAAGGTTAATAGGAATTAAATTTAGATATGCTGTCGGAATATCAACAAGTGCAGTATATAGTGTAGAAGCAGAAATTAAAGAAAATACTAATCCGGATTTTTTGATTGAGAGAAGAGAAAGGAAAACGCAGAAGCATATATGAGCATAAAAAAGACAATAAAAATATTTTTGAGAAAAATATATTTGTATATGCAGAAACATTATTTGACTTTTAGAATACTTGTTATGTTAGAAAAAATGGGGATCCTTCAAAGAATGTTCATTATGTTTGCGGAAGTTAGGAAAAGTAAAACGGATATTATGCAAGAAATGGCTAAGAATAGAGTGTTTCTTGAAAAAAATAGTCAAAGAATTAAAGATACAAAAGAGCTTTTTTCGGATGAACGGTCTAAAGATATATTTGATGCTTGCATGAATTATCGTGCTTACAGGACAAGAATTCCTAATCATCTTTTTTCAGAAACAGATCAGTATTTTGTGGAAGGAATAGTATCTTTATCCAATAATGAAGTCTTTGTTGATTGTGGCGCTTTTATCGGGGATACTATTCAACAAGTTGTTGATCTGGCGCGAAAGAAGAGAATAACGGATTATTCAATAATTGCTTTTGAACCTTCAAGGAGAAATGTGAGATTAATTCAAAAGTTTTTCAAGAATAATAATAATTTGGTCTTAATTGATAAGGGAATATCAGATTGTGAGAAAAAGGTTTATTTTGAGGAAGGAGGCTCAAGATCACGAATTACGAATAAGAATATTGGAAAAGATAACTATATTGAAACAACATCATTAGATAGTATTTCGCAATGCCAAAATGCGACTTTTATAAAAATGGATATAGAAGGAGCTGAGTTGAGTGCATTGCAAGGAGCTAAAAATATAATACAACGTAATAGACCTAAGTTAGCTATTTGTATATATCATAGTAATGAGGATATGGTAACTATTCCGCAATATATTCATTCATTAGTGCCTGAATATAAGTTATATGTAAGACATCATTCCAGAGGCGCAATTGAAACGGTTTTATATGCAGTTATTTAAATTATATTATATAAAAAATGATGATATTGGGGATTGGTAATGAAAAAAGTTCTTTTTGTTTCGTCTGATAGCTCATGCACAAGCGGTGCGTTCAGGTGCATGTCAAAATTATGTGAATTACTTATGACAGAAGGAGAGTATTATCCCATAGTAGTATTGCCTAAAAAGGGTAATGGGGAAGAAATACTAAAAAAGGCAGGTATTGAGTATAAAATAATTAGATCATTTAATTGGGTTGAGAGGATCACTGATCATATCAGTTTATTAGTATTATGCAGACGAATAATAAAAATAACACTGAATTTTTTTGCAATTATGAGGTTAAATGAATATGTGAGGAAGAATGATATATCTTTGATACATATTAATACGAGTGGAACTTATATAGGCGCAAAAGTGGCTGTTGCAAATAATATTCCTTTTATTTGGCATATAAGGGAATGTGTGGATTTGGATCATAATAAACGCTTATTTTGCAAAGGCAGTTATAACCTGATTAATAAAGCAAATAAGATAATATGTGTATCAAAATATGTTTATAATCATTTCTGTAATTTGCTTGATTCAAAAAAAATGACTGTTATCTATGACGGAATAGATGTGCGTGATTATTATAATGAGAGAAACAAACTTTTTTCTGATAGAATTGTTAAATTTCTTAGTATAGGTAATATGAATTCCAATAAGGGGCAGGAATATGTTATTGAAGCAGCTATAGAACTCTCACGGAGAACAAAAGATTTTCATTTGCTGGTTGTTGGTGATGGTAAAAAGAAGAAGATGCTAAAGGCAATGGCAGCAAATCATAAGAAGTATATATCTTTTATGGATGCCAGAGAAGATGTACTTGAGTTATTTAAAAACTCGGATGTGTTTATTATGAGTTCAAAAGCAGAGGGGTTTGGGAGAACAACAATAGAAGCAATGTTGGGAGGATGTTTGTTGCTAGGAACTGATTCAGGGGCCACACCGGAATTGGTAAGAGATGGAGAAACAGGTTTTTTGTATAAATATGATAATTCATATGAATTATCATTGTTGATGGAAAAAGTTGTAGAAGAAAGAGAGAAACTGTTTGATGTAGTAATGAGTGGTCAAAAAGAAGCGTTAGATAAGTATAATGCATATATAGATATGAAGAATATTGTAAATGAATATAATAAACTAAGTTGATTAGATATGGAAAAAAGGATTGAATTTGGTAAAAAATATATAAGTTTTGTGTTTGTTCTTTGGTTTGGAACTGAGGTTTTATTTAATTCCAATATTGAACAGTTTTTTATATGGAAAAAAAGTGATGCAAATAGTTCAATGGCTATTATTATATTGATATTGCTTATGATACAAATTATTTTTTTTCAGGATTACCAGATTAAGGAATTAGTAATTATAGCGATTGTTTCGCTTCCGATAATCTATGCTACATCACTAGCAAATTATAATACGCTACTATCTACGTGGATTTTTGTTATTGCCAGTAAGAATATAGATTTAAAAAAATTGACTGGGATTGCATATTATGTACAACTTATCATGGTTATAGTTGTTTTGGTGTTGTTTTTCAATGGTTATGTAAATGAAAACTCTTTTTATAGAGGAACAGTTTTAAGACATTCACTTGGATTTACGCATCCTAATCAGCTTGGAATAAAGGTTTTTTTGATTTTTATATGCCGTTGTTTTCATAGAAAAGATAGATTGAATATATTAGATGCTATAGTTACTTTTATTGCTGCTATAGTATTGAATGTAGTTACGAATTCGCAGACTTCAGTTTATTGCATGATATTATTATCAATTATAATTTGTGCATATGAGTTGGCAACTCGAATGCGACTTAATATGAACGCATGGTCTAATTTTTTTATAGTTTTAGCGATTGTTTCAAATTCTGTGAGCGTTTTTTTATCAATAATAGACGTAAAAAAGCATAATATACTAAAACATGTAGATGATTACATGTCTCATAGGTTTTCACAGTGTCATAGAACTATAGGATTTTATGGAATAAATTTGTTTGGACAGGATATAAAGCTTACAGTAAAGAAAAATATAACCGGAGTAATATATCATTTCTGGTTAGATAATGCATATGTTTCTCTTATTCTACGATATGGAGTTATTGTGTTCTTTATTTTTTCTGCATTATACATATGTACAATGGTTTATTTAAAAAGGACACAGCAATTTTTGTTGATAGCAATTTTGGGTCTTTATGCAATATATGGAATAATGGAAAATAATTTTTATGCAATGGCTCAAAACTTATTTTTGCTAACATTGTCTTATCCAATATATCATAGAATATCCGGTAATAAAAAGGATAGTGTTAGAAAAGTACGCATTAGGATTACGGTGTAATTATGAATAGTGGTAAAAAAGATAATAGCATTAGATTAAATCTTATTTTTAATTCTATATATCAAATAACTAATTTTTTAGTACCACTTGTTACATTGCCATATCTATCAAGGATACTTAAAGCAGATGGATTAGGTGAATATTCATATGCACATACAGTAGCTTACTATTTTTATTTGTTTATAAGATTAGGACTATATTCATATGGTAATAGAACTATTGCATATGTAAAAGATGATAGTGAATTATTATCAAAGACTTTTTGTGAAATTTATGCATTTCAATTTTTTATGGGAATTTTTGGATCAATAATATATTTCATGTACAGCTTTTTGGCGGCTCCTAAAGAAGGATTAGCGTTGGTTTTTTCATTGATAGTTGTTGCCGGGGGAATTGACTTCACATGGGTATTAAATGGATTGGAAGAATTTAAGGTTACTTCCACTAAAGATGTTTTGACTAAGATTATTACAGCTATTTGTATTTTTATTTTTGTTAAAAGTAAAAATGATGTGTGGAAATATGCGCTTATTTTCAGTTTAGGATTTATTATGAATCAGCTTATTGCATTAAGTGTAGTTGTAAGAAAAATTCGCTTTGTTATGCCACAGTTTAAGAATATTTTGAAACACATAAAACCGAATATGATTTTGTTTCTGCCAACTGTCGCTGCAAGTATATATAAAGCTATGGATAAGATAATGTTGGGCTCGATGACAAATGAAATCGAGCTAGGGTATTATCATAGTTGTGAAAATATAATTAGAGTTCCTATGGCGCTAATAGATGCGTTGGGGACAGTTATGTTGCCAAGAGTATCCAACATGATTTCAAAAAGAGCTGACAAGGATAGTGTTAACCGGTTGTTTAATAAATCGATTTTATTTGCTATGTTTATATCCACATCCACTTGTATGGGGATTATGGCTGTGGCAAAAGAGTTTGTCCCGATATATTATGGTAGTGGTTTTGATAAGTGTGTATATCTTTTTTATGTAATTCTTCCGAGTTGTATTTTTTTAGCTTTTGCAAATGTTATTAGAACACAATATCTTTTGCCTAGAAAAAAAGATAGATTATTTGTGATTTCTTTATTTGCGGGAGCCTTTGCGAATGTTTGTCTAAATATAATTTTAATCCCGAGATATGAGTCTATTGGGGCTGCAATAGGAACGCTGGTTGCCGAAATAGTTGTTTGTGTTTTTCAGGCAATATGTGTTTATAAAGAAGCAAATATTGCTAGGAGTGTCTTAGATAGTATTCCATTCTTGCTTTCAGGTTTAGTAATGGTAATAGTGCTTTGGAATTACACGCTTGGAATTGCGAATAGTATATTGGTTTTGATTATTAAGATAATGATTGGATGTGTGTGCTATTTTGTGAGTTTGGTTATTTTTAGAGGAGTACAAAAGTTTATCAATGCTAATTTATATAAAATAGAAGATTGACTTAAGGAGAAAACTTGTGAGAAGTATAATGCTTTTAACGCTTAGAGTACTTGTTTGGCTTAGGAAATTAAGATAGATATTACTTTTTTCCCAAAAATACTTACTATAATTATAATGGAGATTATTGTGCTACCAACTTTATAAAAGATTTAGAAGCATTGATAAAAGAAAACAATAATATTTCTACATTGTACTCTTTCTTTTATTATGAAAACTTGTGATACAGGAATAAGGCTAATTATATAATAAAAAGCGTACTATGTAATTAAAGAGCTGTAGACGTTATTTGATATAAATCAAATAACTGCGCATGTGGCTTATGGAGATTAGATTTTTATTGAGGACGAATAATATGTTGAATATATATTTTGGAGAAACAGAAGGAGCGATGCATGGGCCATCGTGGTTCAGATTCAACTTTCGGGAAGAGTGGTTTGGAGATCCGCTTGTTGCTGAGATGATGGAAGATATTGATAGATCGCATTATAAGGGTGGGCAGTTGATTGAGAGCGATGTACTTGGCCCGATTCCGCCGGAAAGATTATCGGGCAGCCTGCAGACACTTATTTGTATTTATAAAAGACCTGATCTTATGTTTAATGCTACCAGCTGTGGTGAAGACTGTGCCAAGTGGCTTTTGGAGATTGGAAGACAAGAAGATATTTCTGTGAATTTAAGATATTATATGCCTTTTGATGATTGCAAAGATTTTGGGGTCGGAATTATCAATGAGGATAAAAAAATTGACAATACTCATGATTATTTGCATATAGCTATGAAATATGTTTGATATAGAGGGAAAACTATGCAGAATATAAATATCCCGGGCAGACTTATGAAGGATATAAGGTCTTTTGCCATAAAAAACAATGTTGAAAAAATAATACTGTTTGGCTCAAGAGCGAGAGGGACACATTATGATCGAAGTGATGTTGATCTTGCTGTTGAGGGTGGTGATTTTGACGGCTTTTTATCAGATATTCAGGAAATGGCGTACTCACTGCTTTCTTTTGATATAGTGAAATATGATGATAGAATAACAGAAGAACTCAAGGAAGAACTTAGAAAAGATGGA
Source organism: Butyrivibrio sp. AE2005 (assembly GCF_000686965.1). Lineage (NCBI taxonomy): Bacteria > Bacillati > Bacillota > Clostridia > Lachnospirales > Lachnospiraceae > Butyrivibrio > Butyrivibrio sp. AE2005. The sequence goes on along the minus strand of NZ_JMMD01000007.1, from coordinate 149,731 downwards.
GTGGTAATATATGAAAAAGTATGATAATTTCGTCGATTGTTTAAGTGTGCTGGAAAAAGCGAATTTTAGTAATGCGTATAATGATGAAATATATAGAATGGGAGTGATTGGCCAGTTTAATCTGACTTTTGAGCTTTCGTGGAAGGCATTACAGGCAGTAATGCGACTTCATGGTGTCAGTGGTGCAGAAATCGGATCGCCCAGAGAAATTTTGAAGTTGGGGTATGCCAATGGATTTATTAAAGATTCTGAAGTTTGGCTTTTGATGTTGAGTAAAAGAAATGAGAATATTCATATATATGATGATAAGGCGATAGATGAGCTTATAGTTATGATTAGGGATAGCTTTATTCCTGTATTTAGGAAGCTTGCAGAGGTATTGAAAACAAAAATCAGTGAAGTTGGCGAAGGATTCTGAATTGTGCAGCAAAATTTAAAAGAACCATTTAAAAAGTTACATTATGACTAATTTCGAATTAGAATCGGAATTAGTCATAATTATATTTTCATTTTAGGAATGAAAATGTTAAAGCTATAAACAAAAACAACGGAGAATGACTACAATGGATAATAACTGGAGAAATTGGTTTACGGATACAATTTACAGAAGGGGCGTGCAGTATTATAAGAACGGTCATGTAAGAGAAATGCATAAGATTACCGGCGGCTATGAAGCAATAGTCGCCGGGCATTATTTATACAGGGTAGAAATTATTACAGAAAATGACAGGGTTAAAGATACGCACTGTAATTGCCAATATGCCTATAGTGGAGAAAAATGCAAGCATCAGGTGGCAGCACTTTTGGAATATAAAGATATGCTCAGTCGTCAAATTGCTCTTGAGGCGGAGAATGCAGAACTTGAGAGGATCAATCTTAGCCTACGTGATAAGTGGGTTGGGGCAGATGGGGAGGATGACTATTCTTACATAGATCTTGATGGGATTGAGAAAAAACTTTTTGAAAAAGAACGTGATAAAAAGATTGCACTCCAGCTCCTTGAAAAAGATTTCGTAAAGTTTAGTCACATGACGGCAGGCAGAGCGAATATGCTTGATGAAAGGACTATTCATGTATATGGAATGGCCAGGGAAAGCGATACGGATAAGTACGATAAATCTGTAGGGTTCGTTATTACGGAAAATAATATTTCAGGATTTTTTTGCGGCTGTAAGTCGTGTAAACATTCGGATTACTATTGGTATAACAAACCCTGTAAGCACGCAAGGGCTTTGTTTTATGCCGCTTATAAAGAACTGCGAAATCAGCGTTTGATCGACTTCACCGATGAAAATACCATCAACTTGTTTAAGAGTATACATAATTCCAGAGCAAGAAAGATTGCGGCAAAATCTGTTGAGACTTTTAATGAACGACTTACTCTGCAGCCCAGGCTTAAAAATGATTACGGCACTTTGGAACTGTCTTTTAAAGTTGGAGCAAGCAGACTTTTTGTAATAAAGAATCTGTCTGAATTTCATAGGAACGTGAAAAACGGTGCGTCACAAACATTTGGAAAAACGACTGTTCTTCCGCTTAACAGAGATTATTTTGATGAAACTTCCTGTGAATATTTGGACTATATAGGTGAGTCAATAAGTCGCATTGAGGAAGGAATCAGATTTTCTTACAGTGAAGGCTATTTTGACAGAAGATACGGACGCAGCGAGGATCATATAAGACAAAGCATTCCACTTAGCGGGCGTGGACTGGATGATTTTTTTAACAGCTTTAAAAATCGTGGAATAGATTATGAAGATTTTGAAAAGAAAAAGTCCGTTATCCATTTCAAGGAAAAGAAGCCTAAACTTAGCATGACGATTACACCTTTTTTGATCGGTAAAGGAAAGAAAAAGAAATTTTCCGGAGTGAAGGCAGAAATAATTCTTCCACAGCTTTTTCACGGTGAAGCTTACGGATATTATATTGATGGTGACAATTTGTGCAGGATACCTCAGGATGTTTATAAGAAGATGATTCCGCTCATTGAGGATAGATACATGGGAAGCGTGCATATGGATATCGGCCGCAACTACCTTTCGGATTTTTACCATTCAATTCTTCCTGAATTGGCGGATTTCGTGACAGTTAAGGAAACTGACAAAGAAGTTATATCAAAATATCTTTCCTCGGATGTTGAATTCTGCTTTTATCTTGATGCGGAAAATGGAAATGTTACCTGCAAGGCAATCGCTGAGTATGGCGATAATGAATACAATGTTATAGATTGCAAGGGATTAAATACCAATACATCAGGTATACTTGGCCAAGAGCGTATTTTTTCAAAGGAGAACGAAGTTCTTGGGAGTGTTATGCAATTTTTGCCGGAGATTGATACGGATCGAGGCATGTTTCATTGTGACAGGGATGAAGACAGGATATATGATTTTGTGACTTTGGGTGTCGAAGAACTTGCAAAACTCGGAGAAATTAAAGTTACGGATTCTTTTCAACACGTTAATGTGTTCAAAAAGGCAAATCTGTCTGTCGGAGTTTCGCTTTCGAAGGGCATGCTTGACCTCGAAGTTTCTTCCGATGAGATATCAAAGGATGAACTTCTGGAAATACTTGCAAGTTACAGAGCCAAAAAGAGGTATCACAGACTTCGTGATAACAGCTACATAAATCTTAATGACGAAGCGCTTGCAACTCTTGATGATATGCTTAAAACCTTGCAGATCTCAGAGAAAGATTTTCTTAAAGGAAACATGCATGTCCCTGTATATCGTACGCTCTATCTTGATAAACTTCTGGAGGAAAATGAGGAAATCTATGAAGATAGAGACAGCAGATTTAAGAATCTTGTAAAAGGCTTTAAGACTATAAAGGATGCGGATTTTAAAGCGCCCAAAAATCTTTCCAAGATAATGCGTAATTATCAGAAGACAGGATTTAAGTGGATAAGCACTTTGGAAAAATATGGTTTTGGCGGAATTTTGTGCGATGATATGGGACTTGGCAAAACTTTGCAGACCATAAGTTTTTTGTATAAACATTACACGGATAAGAGTATTGGTGAAAAACTTCCTTCACTTGTTGTTTGTCCCGCATCATTGGTTTATAACTGGGCGGATGAATTTGCCAAGTTTGCACCTGATATGAATGTTGTGACGGTAGCGGGCGGGGCTGCTGAGAGAACGCGTACTATTTCCGATGCGGATAAATATGATGTGCTTATAACGTCATATGACCTGATGAAAAGAGATGTGGCGCAGTATGAGGAAAAAGAGTTCTATTATGAGGTAATTGATGAGGCTCAGTATATAAAGAATCATACTACGGCAGCAGCAAAAGCGGTTAAGGTGATAAATAGTAAAAGACGCCTTGCGCTTACGGGTACACCTATTGAAAATCGTCTCAGCGAGCTGTGGAGCATTTTTGACTTCCTGATGCCAGGATTTTTGTATAAGTATGAACAGTTTAAACGTCAATTTGAGACACCTATCGTAAAGTATGAAGATAAAGACGCTTCGGACAGGCTTAAGAAAATGGTGGCACCGTTTCTTTTAAGGCGCCTTAAGGAAAATGTATTAAAAGAGCTTCCGGATAAACTTGAGAAGCGGCAGACCGTTGTCATGGAGAGTGCGCAGCAGACTCTTTATAATGCGCAGGTGCAGCACCTAAAGACTATGATAGAATCGGCAAAACGTGATAAATCATTCAATGAGGCCAAAATGAAGATTCTTGCCGAGATGACAAGGTTAAGGCAGATATGTTGTGATCCTTCGTTGTATGTTGAAAACTATGAGGGAGAATCGGCAAAGAGGCAGGCTTGTCTGGAACTTGTGGAAAGAGCGATTGAAGCAGGGCACAGAATCCTTATCTTTTCGCAGTTTACAACTATGCTGGATCTTCTCAAGAAAGATCTTGGAAAGGCCGGTATCGATTATTTTGAGATAACAGGGGCTACGAAGAAGGAAGACAGGATAGAACTTGTTAACCGCTTTAATGACGGAGAGAACAGTGCATTTTTGATATCTTTGAAGGCAGGGGGAACAGGACTTAATCTTGTCGGAGCAGATATGGTAATTCACTACGATCCATGGTGGAATCTTGCTGCGCAGAATCAGGCAACGGACAGAGCACATAGAATTGGGCAAAAGAAAACTGTTACAGTTTACAAACTTATTGCAAAAGGAACTATTGAGGAAAAAATAGTTGAGCTCCAGAACAGTAAGAGTGACCTGGCAGAGGAAATACTATCGGGTGAGACTAATATTATTTCAAAAATGACAGAGTCTGATTTTATGGAGCTATTAGGATGAATACTCCGTGAGTATAGCTATGAGCGAACCGGCGGCGAAGTCGACAAGATTAAAAAGGTTTAACGGACAATGAAATATCTTTTGAGTTTTAAACTAAGCGGTGAGCGGCTTGAAGAAAGCTGTCCGCATATTTATCCGTACAGCGTGTTTAGAGGCAAGGACCCGGAACCGTTTGTCTTTTCGGATATTACGGTGCTGTATGGAAATAACGGTTCGGGAAAGTCGACGATACTCAATATCATTGCGAACAAGCTCGAGTTAAAAGGAAGGGAGCATGTGACTGCAAATGGTTTGGGGCGTATCGATTATACATTGAAATATAACAATGAGTGTGCTTACGATCTTGGCGTAGATGAGAATTCAGGCTTATCTTTTCATGAAATTCCAAGAAATAGTATGTATATAAAGAGTGAAGATATTCTCTATGAGATCAAGAAGATTCAGCAAAGGGATGTACTGTCAAGCGATATGCTCTATTACAATATGAAGCAGGGAAAAAATCGTAAGGAGGCAGAGCGGTATCTTTCTTCAGCTGAAGGGAAAAAGCGTTTGGTTGAAAAAATATTTGCTCAGGAAAAATATTCAAACGGTGAGACGGCGCTGCAGATATTAAATGATCTTATTACCCCGGATGCGTTGTTTCTTCTTGATGAGCCTGAAGTATCTCTTTCGCCCGCCAACCAGGTGACGATGGCGGAAGAAATCAACAAGATGGCAAGGTTTCTTGGATGCCAGTTTATCATCGCTACGCATTCACCGTTTCTTTTGGGTACTCTTAATGCCAAGATATATAATCTTGATACATGTGATTACAGAGTCAGCAAGTGGTACGATCTCGAGAACGTTAGGTACTTCTATGATTTTTTTCAGAAAAGAAAAGATTTTTTTGAATAATAGGTAGCTACTGTAAATGGTATTCTTGCATTTATGAATACTGAGTGTTAAAATTTTATCATATGGCTTTTGGATATTTTAATCTAAGATAAATTTTTTTGGAGGTTTTTAAAATGAGTAAGAATTTTGATGACATTTTGGCAAAGCTTAAGACAGCCGAGAAAAAGAAGATGTCTGTTGCCGTAGCGCAGGACACACACGTACTTGAGGCTGTTAAGGTTGCTAAGGAGAGAGGAATCGTTGATTCTATCCTCGTTGGTGACAAGGATGAGATCGAGAAGAAGGCAGCAGAGGTTGGAATGAACCTTGCAGACTACGAGATCATCGATGTAAAGGATACCATCGAGGCAGCTCGTACAGCAGTTTCTCTCGTACACGACGGAAAGGCTGACATTTACATGAAAGGCGCTTTGGAGTCAAGAGATTTCCTTAAGAGCGTTCTTGATAAAGAAGTTGGTCTTCGCACAGGTCGTCCTCTTTCACACGTTTGCGTGTTTGAGATTCCCGGAATCGATCGTCTTCTTTTCCTTACAGACGTTGCATTTATGCCATATCCCACACTTGAGGATAAAAAAGTCATCATTGAATATACAGTAGATGTAGCAAGAGCTTGCGGTGTTGATTGCCCTAAGGTTGCTCCTCTTGCAGCAGTAGAAGTAGTTAACCCTAAAATGCCCGTTACAGTTGAGGCAGCAGAGCTTACAAAGATGAACGAAGCAGGCGAGATCAAGAACTGCATCGTTGACGGACCTCTTTCAATGGATCTTGCTATCGATCCCGAGGCTGCTCAGCACAAGGCAGGCGCTCTTGACAGAAAGATCGTCGGTGATGCCGATATCCTTCTTTTCCCTGATATCCACGCAGGAAACCTTACATACAAGACAATTGTTCGTCTTGCAAAGGTTAAGAACGGTAACATCCTTACAGGAACAAAGGCTCCTGTAATCCTTACATCAAGATCTGACAGTGTTGAAGTAAAGGTTAACTCAATCGCACTTGCAGCAGTTGTTGCCAATAAATAAGCTGAGAGAACTTGATGAGTTTTTTTCGAATCTAGTTCGAACGTCTTCCGGCGAGGGCAAAGCCCGAGAGCGGAAGTTCCTTATAAAAAAATATGTGAAAGGAAAAAAACATGATAAAGAGTTTAATTATAAATCCCGGTTCAACTTCTACAAAAGTCGGCATCTTCGAGGATGAGACACTTGTAAAAGAGGAAACATTAAGACACAGCACTGAAGAAATCAATCAGTATGCTACAATCATCGATCAGAAGGATTTTCGTAAGAACATCATTCTTGATTTCCTTAAAAAAGAAAACATCGACATCAAATCTTTCAACGTAATCGTAGGAAGAGGAGGACTCTTAAGACCTATTCCGGGCGGCACATACGAGTGTACAGATGCGCTTCTTGCAGACCTCAAGGTTGGTGTTCAGGGACAGCACGCATCTAACCTCGGCGGTATTCTTGCAAGAGAGATCGGTGATGAGATCGGTGTTCCTTCATATATAGTTGACCCCGTTGTTGTTGACGAGATGGAGCCTGTTGCACGTATCTCAGGTATTCCTGAAGTTGAGCGTGTTTCAATCGATCATCCTCTTAACCAGAAGGCTGTTGCAAGAAGATATGCAAAAGAGATCGGTAAAAAATATGATGAGATCAGCGTTATCGTAGTTCACATGGGTGGCGGTACATCAACAGGAGTTCACAAGAACGGCAAGATGGTTGACGTATTCGCAGCACTTAACGGTGACGGTGCATTCTCACCTGAGAGAGCTAACGGCATCCCTGCTAAGGCACTCGTTGATCTTTGTTTCTCAGGCAAGTTCACATATGATGAGATGAAAAAGAAAATCGTTGGTGGCGGCGGACTTAACGCATATCTTGGAACCAACGATATGAGAGAAGTAAACAAGATGTGCGAAGAGGGCGATGAGAAGGCTAATCTTATCCGTGACGCATTCATCTATCAGATCTGCAAGAACATCGGCGCTTGCGCTACAGTTCTTAAGGGTAAGGTTGATCAGATCATCCTTACAGGCGGTATCGCATATGGTCAGGTTATCACAGACAAGATCAAAGAACGTGTTGATTGGATTGCACCTGTAACCGTATATCCCGGAGAGGATGAGCTTCTTGCACTTGCACAGGGCGCTATCCGTGTTATGAACGGCGAAGAGGAAGCAAAGAAATATTGATCAAAACATTTGCTTTGGCAATTATAATAAGAGCCCCCGATGCTTATTGGCATCGGGGGTTCGTGCTATAAATAGGAAATTATTTTTTTATTGGGACAATTGCGAGCTTGTATCCCAATGGGACCAATACTTTAAGTAGACTGTCGACTTGAGGGGAGTGTACAGCTTTTTCCATTCGAGCGATGACAGGTTGTTTTACGTTACATTTGTCTGCAAGCTCTGATTGAGATAAGCCTTGCTCTTCGCGTATAGTGACCATTGTTCGAAGCAGGTCTTTTTCAAGTTCAATTATTTTTTCTTCTTCGGGAGTGATATTAAGTTCTTGTCTAAATTCTTTCCAGTTACTCATTTGCATTGTACCTCCGCATATAATCTTTCAGCTCTTTTTTTGCTTTCTCAATTTCTCGGGGAGGAGTTTTTTGAGATTGCTTTTTGAAGTGGTGGAGAAGTAGAAACGTGTTGTCTTTGTAGTATGCATATAATATTCGGTTCGATAAAGGCCGCAATTCCCAGATATCGCCATCAAGATGTTTGGTAATAGGAGCTCCAACTCGTGTTCCCATTTCTTCAAGGATATCAAGATATGCAACTAATTTATTGAAATTAATACGGGCATCTTTACTTGTTGCCGAATTTTTGTGCAGATAATTGATGAATTCTTTTACATCACTATATCCGTGTTCGTCTTCATAAAAAATGATTTCAAACATATTGTCTCCTTTAATGCTATAACAAATTTGATATAAGAGTCAATAACAAATTTGCTATAAATGGTTTTTTCGTTTTTTCAACTTAGCACTCCTTTCTTGGAAAAGTGTAGATTTTGGCGATTCACCAAGACGTCGTCTTAGAATTGTCATAGAAAGACTGCCGACTTTTTCTATGTTAGCAGACAAATCTTAAGATTTACCGTCGAATTTTCTTAAGATTTTTTGAAGGGAAGAATTCATGATTTTCATTGACGCATAGAAGAAGTTAATTATAATTATAATTAAATGCAGACAATGGTGTCAGACAAAACACTGTTGCCTGCATTTTTTTTATTGAATAGGAAATTTCTTTGAAATTCCCTATTCAATAAAAACGCTCCGCAAGGATGCGCAGCTCGCGGTAAGGAATATATTGCTTACGCAATCCGCTCGCGCGCTAGCATTTCGCGAGCGAAATGCTTTTTCATTTGATGATACGAAATCCTATCAGATAAAAATTGCTCCGCTATGGAGCCGGAACTAATGAAATACAGGTGAATACATGAAAGACGGATTTATTAAAGTGGCGGCGATCACGCCCAAATTACGAGTGGCCGATGTTCAATATAACATTGGAGAGATTAAGAAATGGATCAAAGAAGCTGAAAAAGAAAGTGCAAAGATAATTGTGTTTCCGGAGCTGTGCATAACGGGCTACAGCTGCCAGGATCTCTTTTTACAGGACGAATTGTTGGAAGGGGCAAAAGCTGCGCTCATAGATATAACAAGGTACACAGAAGATATTGATGCGATGGTCTTCGTCGGACTTCCGCTCGCGATAGAAGGAAAGCTCTATAATGTCGCGGCGGCAATAAACAGGGGGAAGATTCTTGGAATTGTGCCCAAGATCCACCTTCCGAATTACAACGAATTCTATGAGGCAAGGCATTTTTATTCGGGAAAAGAGCTGAGTACAGTGATAAGTATCGGCGATAGCGAAGTTCCTGCGGGCAGCAGGCTTATTTTTGCATGCGATGAAATGCCGGGACTAAGAATTGCTGCGGAAATCTGTGAGGATCTGTGGGTTCCGAATCCGCCAAGCACAGAGCACTGTCTTGCCGGCGCGACGATGATCGTAAATCTGTCGGCATCGAATGAAATAATTGGCAAGTGCAGATACAGAAGAAATCTTGTCAGCAGCCGGGCCGCAAGTCTTGTCTGCGCGTATGTCTATGCTTCGGCAGGCCCTGGCGAATCGACGCAGGATGTGGTGTTTTCGGGACACAACATCATGTCTGAGAACGGAAGCATCATTGCTGAGTCGGAGCTCTTTTCCGAAGGGATGATAATTTCAGAGTTTGACATGAAAATTATCGAAGCGGACAGAAGGCGCATGACGACGTACAGCGCAAAACAAACGGATGATTACATGAAGATCTCTTTTAATATAACAAGTGAAAAGACAAGTCTCACAAGATACATCGCTCCAAAGCCATTTGTACCTTCGGCCAAAACAGAGAGAAACGAGCGCTGCGAGGAAATTTTGACGATTCAGGCGATGGGACTTAAAAAGAGGCTTGAGCATATCGGATGCAAAAATGTTGTTATCGGCATCTCGGGAGGGCTTGATTCTACGCTGGCGCTTCTTGTGATCGTAAAAGCATTTGATTATCTCAAATTGGATAGGCGGGGAATCGTTGCAGTCACCATGCCGGGATTTGGAACGACGGACAGAACCTATGATAATGCGCTCAGCCTCATAAAGGAGACGGGAGCTGTTCTGAGAGAGATCAATATCGGTGAAGCGGTCAAAAGACATTTTGCAGACATTGCTCACGATCACGAAAACCACGATGTAACCTACGAAAACAGCCAGGCGAGAGAGCGCACGCAGATTCTTATGGACATTGCAAATCAGGTAAACGGAATAGTCATAGGAACGGGAGACCTGTCTGAGCTTGCCCTTGGCTGGGCGACATATAACGGTGATCACATGTCCATGTATGCGGTAAATGCATCGGTTCCAAAGACTTTGGTCCGCCATCTTGTGGATTATTATGCTGATACATGCAGTGATGAGAAATTGAGCGAAGTGTTGCGTGATATTTTGGATACGCCGGTATCACCCGAGCTTTTACCGCCTGAGGACGGCAAGATCTCGCAGAAAACGGAAGACCTTGTGGGACCTTACGAGCTTCATGATTTCTTTTTGTATCACATGTTAAGGCTTGTGCAGAGCCCTGCAAAGATATACCGCCTTGCAGGCATAGCCTTTGCGGGAAGCTATTCTTCCGAAGAAATCCTGAAATGGGAGAAGGTTTTTTACAAAAGATTTTTTGCCCAGCACTTTAAGAGGAGCTGTCTGCCTGACGGTCCGAAGGTCGGTTCAGTCGCTGTGTCACCGAGGGGAGACCTTAGGATGCCGAGCGATGCTTGCGCGACTTTGTGGTTAAAAGAGCTGGAAACATTAGGATGAGGTGCATTTATGGAGATTTTTGATATTATAGGTCCCGTTATGGTCGGACCTTCAAGTTCGCACACAGCGGGCGCGGTGCGAATAGGGTATGTTGCGGGGAAGCTTCTTGGCGAGGAAATCAAAGAGGCAGAGATATTGCTATACGGTTCGTTCAAAGACACCGGAAAAGGCCATGGTACTGATAAGGCGCTTGTTGCGGGACTTCTTGGAATGAGGCCGGATGATTACCGGATATCTGAGAGCTTTAATATTGCAAAAGAGAAAAATATAAAGATAACATTTGGCGAAGCGAGGCTTGTTGATGCGCATCCCAATTCTGTAGAGCTTGTGCTTCACGGTGTGAACGGCGCATCTATAGACATCGTTGCACAGTCAATAGGCGGCGGTAAGATCAACATTGCACAGATAGACGGCATAGATACGAACTTTTCGGGTGAATATCCGACGCTTATCGTTCATAACCTCGATCAGCCGGGGCATGTGTCTGAAGTAACTTCGATGCTGTCGCATAAGCTTGTGAATATAGCAACTATGCAACTTTACCGCTCGTTTAGAGGCGGGAAGGCTGTTATGGTCGTTGAGTGCGATCAGAAAATTCCCGATGACGGCTTAAAGTGGCTCACCAAGATAGAGGGAGTTCTGAAAGTGACGTATTTTGAAGGTGCGTAAGGAGATTGTTATGTATAAATCTATTGAAGATATATTAAGTCAGGCAAAAGAGAAAGATAAAGAATTCTGGGAAATTGTCCTTGAAACAGACATGGAGAGCAGGTGCGTAAGTATGGAGGAATCCATGCGGACAATGGAGCAGATGCTTGAAGCAATGGAGGACGCCGATTCAAAGTACGACGGTAATCTGAGGTCGCAGAGCAAAATGAGCGGCGGTGATGGAAAGCTGCTGGAAGAATATAATCTTTCGGGTAAAAACATATGCGGAGATTTTCTTGGAAAAGTCATGGAGCGCGCGATCAAGATGGGCGAATCCAATGCGTGCATGAGACGTATAGTTGCCGCTCCGACAGCGGGATCGTGCGGAGTTGTGCCGGCTGTGCTTCTAAGCTATAAAGATTATTTTGACGTGCCAAAAGACAAACTGATTCACGCTCTCTATGTTGCGGCGGGAATCGGTAAAGTTATCGGTGAAAACGCGAGTATTTCGGGAGCTTACGGTGGATGTCAGGCTGAGATCGGAACGGCTTCGGCGATGGCATCGGGGGCGCTTGTTTACCTGCAAGGCGGCGATAATGAAGCCATTGCAAATGCAGCCGCGTTTTCTCTTAAGAATATGCTGGGGCTTACCTGTGATCCTGTGGGAGGACTTGTGGAAGTTCCCTGTATAAAAAGAAACTCTCACGGAGCTGTAAATGCGGCTGCGTCTGCACAGCTTGCTCTTGCAGGGATAAAGAGCGCTATTTCGCCTGATGATGTCATAGACAGCATGAGACGAATCGGAAATGAGATGCCTGCAGATGTCAAAGAGACGGGAAAGGGAGGATTGGCTGTAACTGAGTCGGCGAAAAAAATACTGGTAAAATGAGCTTTTTTGCTATCTGAAAATGAAAATAAATACGGAAATTATCGGGAAATAAACACGTTGACGGGCAGTGCCATAAATGATAGTCTGTCGTTGTGCGATTGGCTTATAAGTAGGGGATGAATTAATAACCGGGGGAATTTTTTGTTGGAGGAAAAAAGAGATGAGAAAAGCGGGTCGCAAAGCGCTTTCTTTAGTGCTGTCTTTCTACATGGCACTATCTGTTGGTGCGTCCGATCTTTCTATTGCATCTTATGCAGCGGAAAAATCAGAAGCAACCAATCATTTATGGACTAAAGTCAAATTAGAGGATATTTCGGCTGATGATTCCATAGCAATTACAATGACTTCCGGTGGTGTGACATACGTGCTTCCTAATGCACAGTCTACAAAAACAGGTCCATTGGCAACGGCTGCCAATGTGGATGGCGATACTCTGAGCATTACTGATGGTAATGACAGTGACTATGCCTGGAAGATTACCAAAAACACTGTTGAAGTACAGTCAAAGGATATTGAAAAGAGTGACGCTGAGCCGGAACTGGAAAAAGCGGAAGGTGTTGCGATTGAGACATCCGGGGCGAATTCTGATAAAAACGGTTCGGCTGAGGCCGGCAAAGCAGCAAATAGCGGAAACGGTGAGAATGGGACCGCAAAATCAAATGGTGCCGAAGAGCAGAATGCAAATCCCGGTGGTGACAACACCAAGCCGTCAAGCGATGTACAGGTAAACGGTGATGCGCAAGTAAAAAGCGGAGAGCAGGTACCTATCGACAACAATTCCGGTGACGGCAAAAATGTTTCATCAGTGACTGAAAATGCGGATAAAACAAGTACAGATAAAGAGTCCGCATCAATTGCAAAAACTGGCGAAGAGCCAAAGAAGACTACAGAATCTTCCGATGCTGATATCAAGGAAAATACGACTGCAATAGAAGAGTATTATACAATTTCTGCAGGTGACAAATTCTTATATATCACCGCAAACAATAACGGTGTCAGAATCAACGATTCCAAGCCAAAGGATGATGTCGGTGCTAAATGGAAGATTGATGACGGATATCTTTGCGCTGCTGATTCAAACGGAGATGTAAGATATTTTGGAGTTTATAACAGCACAGATTTCAGGTCATACAAAAAGGCTAATAATGCGATTCATAACAATATAAAAGGCCAGACTCTTGCATTCTATAAGCTCACGGATAAGGCAGCGGCAGAAGGTCTTCTTGCTCCCACAGCATCCGTAAAGAACGGCGAAGCTGTTGAAAGCGGCACTGAGATTACGCTCTCATGCGCTACAACAGGAGCAAAGATCTATTTTAATACAAACGGAACAGAGAATTTCTCTGAATACAAGGAACCCATCAAGATAACAGAGGATACCACTATCTACGCATATTCAACTAAGGACAATGCCGATAGTGAGAAAGTATCTTTTGCATATACGGTGAAAAAAGGAAGCACGACCACAGAAAACACAGTGGCAAAGCTCCTTACAAGAGAGTTCTATGACGGAGACGTTGTTGTCATATACTACCCGGCTGATAAGAAACTTATGACAGCCAAAGAGATGACCACACTTCTTGGCGCCAAAACGGGCAAATTTGACTGCGAAGATGCGACTCCTTCAGAAAATAAAACTATAGATATCAAGGACAAGAACGCACTTGTTCTCAAGGTTTCCGTTGATGAAAACGGAAAGAGCACACTTAAGACCGAAGATGGAAAATATCTGACTGCAACGGTTGAGAAAAATGGCACAAAGACAAACTGCGCTCTTAAACTTGCAGATTCAGCCGAGGAATACAGCACATGGACATTGCAAAACGTCGGTGATGCAGCAGACGGCAAGTTCATCCTTGTAAATGACAAGGCCAAGAGCGGATCTTACAAGGTTGCACTTGAGTATTATAAAAATGCATTTACAAGCTACGGTATCGGCTCTGATACATCAGCTTTTGAAGTAAATTTCTACGCACTCGAAGAAGGTGAAAAGGTTGAAAAGACAGAGAGCGATAAGAATACGGAACTTATAGTCGCGCAGTGGGCAGGAAATGCCAACTACGATGAAGCGGGAATCGCGGACAAAAAAGTTATAAACGGCGATCTTTATTCTACCAATGACATGCTTGATGAGAACGCCAAGTACAGTGTTGTTGTGGGCGGCGAAAAAGTTAAGCCTTACACAGCTGCAAAGTCAAGCACAACAGGCTCAACAAGCTATTACATGGGTGCTACAGGTGTAGTAAACAATACCGATTACATCCAGATGGAATTCCCCACTCTTGGATATGCAGACATGAAGCTCAGTTTCCGTATGCGTTCGTCAAATACGGCAGTGGGAGCTTATCAGCTTCAGTATTCTGCAACAGGTGAGGATGGAAGCTTCAAGAATTTCAGTGAAGGTTCATATTCATATAAATATACAACATACAGAGACAACAAACCTTCAGAGGTAAGTGGCAGTAAGCAGATTTCTGACGGTATTGCCAAGACTTCTCTTGCGCCTACCAACTATGTGGAATTTAGCTTTAAGATTCCCGAAGGTGCAAATAACAAAGAAAAGATATACGTAAGACTTGTTCCTGCAACCACTCTTTCTGCAAAGGGTGATAAAGATGCGGGAAAAGACGGAACAAACAGAATTGATACCGTCATAGTATCAGGACATCCCGTGGTATCAGATAAGATCTGCGGCCATGTTATCGCAGATCCTGCAAGCGGCGAAATTGAAAAAGGCGCTAAGATAGCTCTTTTGACAGGAACCGAAGGTGCGGATATTTATTATTCGATAAACGGTGCGGAAGAAGTTAAGTATGATGCCGGCAATAAGATCACAGTATCGGAGCTTCCCGCTATAATTCGTGCCCGTGCGGTTAAAGAGGGATTAAAAGACAGCGTAACCTGCGTTTATCAGTATACTCAGGCACAGGTTGCCACTGTTAAGGCTACTCCAAACGGCGGAGCAATAGCGGCAAATCAGAAGATCACATTGTCTACAAAGACAGAAAACGCAAAGATTTTCTACAGATACATGACAGACGAAGAAATCGAGAAAAATGTTGTTGAATCTGTAGAACAGCAGAATGCGGAAGAAGGCAGTGAGCCCGACGCAGCACAGGAAGAAGCCCATGATGACTGGGTAGAATATACACAGCCGTTTGAGGCAAAAGAGCTCCCTGCGCAGATTCAGGTAAAGGCTGTAAAAGAGGGATACTCAGACAGCGTGGTTTCAACGCTTAAATATACAAAGCGTACAAATGAGAGAGAAAATATATACTTCGGTCAGGTCCATGCACATACCAACATTTCAGACGGTGCGGGATCATTGGAGGATGCGCTTTCTCATGCATCAAAGGTTGATAACCTCGATTTCATCATTATCACCGATCACTCCAACTCGATTGATAATGAAGGAAATTCAAAGATCACGGAAAACGTTGATACAAGCGAAAATGATGAGTGGACTTATGCTCATAATCTTGTAAAGAAGTATTCAACAGACGATTTCACCTGCGCTTACGGCTATGAGATGACCTGGTCAAACGGACTCGGACACATGAATACCTTTAACACAAAGGGATTCCAGAGTCGTACACAGAAAGATTTTTCAACATATTCAACGGCGCTTAATAACTACTATGCAGCTCTTAGAACTGCGCCTGATTCTATCAGCCAGTTTAATCACCCGGGTACGACCTTCGGTGATTTCCAGGATTTTGCATATTACTCGGAAGAAAACGATGCGCTCATTACAATGATAGAGGTTGGTAACGGTGAAGGTGCGATAGGATCTTCAGGTTATTTCCCTTCATACGAGTATTACACAAGAGCTCTTGATAAGGGCTGGCACGTGGCTCCCACAAACAATCAGGATAACCACAAGGGACTTTGGGGCGATGCCAACACTGCACGTACTGTAATGCTTGCAGATACCAACAGCGAAGAAGCAATATACGATGCAATGAGAAATTATCGTATATATGCAACTGAGGACAATGACCTTTCAATCTACTACACACTTGATAATAACGTTATGGGTAGTATTCTTGATAAGGATACTGTAGGTGAAACGGTTGAGATCAAGGCTGACATCAAGGATCCTACGGACTCTGCGATCGGTAAGGTAGAAGTAGTCGTAAACGGCGGTCAGGTGATCGCTTCACAGAACGTTGACAAGAGCGAGGCAACGGTTACATTTACAGTTCCCTCTGCATATTCTTACTACTACCTCAAGATTTCCGAGCAGGATAAAGACATTGCGGTAACAGCTCCTGTGTGGGTCGGCAGTGTCGAGGCTTGCGGAATCAACAATGCATATACAGAGACGGTACTTCCTGTAGCGGGAGAGTCTCTTGATATCAACGTTGACCTTTTCAACAACGAAAAGACACCTCTTGAGATCAAGGATATCGAGATTGAACTCAGCGATGTGGATGGCAAAAAAGTACCTGTTTCCAAAGTGACAGGCGCAGAGGCTAAGGTATCAGAGGTTGCTTCAAACGGCACCGCATCATATAAAACAAGCTATGTATACAACGAGGCGGGACAGGTGACATATGAGGTTACCGTTCATGCTATGCTTGGTGGTATTGAGAAGATTTATAAAGATAAGTTTGCCGTAAATTATGCGGTTCCCAAGATGGTCTCAAATGTGATCATTGACGGTACTCACTATAATGATTACGTTTCGGGCTATTACACAGGAAATGTGAATGCGTTCATAAATCTTTGTGCTAAGAAAAATATACGAGCAACTGTGGTTAAGGACAATATCACAAGTGACATGTTAAAAGACTGTAAGTTACTTGTTTTGTCAGCTCCCGGAAAGAATAATAAAGAACCTAGCAAGGTTTCACATTACAGTGATGACTTTATCAAGATGGTAAAAGAATATGTGGCAGGCGGCGGATCAGTGATCGTATGCGGTCTTGCTGATTATTCCGATACCAAAGACTGTCAGACTGCAACAGAGCAGAACAAGATCCTTGAAGCAATCGGTGCAACCATTCGTATGGGCTCCGATGAAGTGTGTGATGATAAGAATAACGGCGGACAGGTTTACAGAATGTATCCTACCGTATTCAACAAAGAATCCGCTCTTCTTGCAGGAATAAAGGAAGGCCAGAAGTACAGCCAGTATTCGGGATGTTCTGTGGATATTTCTAATGCAAAGGCTACAAACTTTGTTGATGAGGCAGAGTGGCTTGTAAACGGATTTGAAACCACATATTCAGTTGATTGCAAAGACGGAGCAGGAAACTCTAATGGCGGTGCTTTGCCTAACGGCGTTAAAGGCGTAAAGCTTGATAATGACGGAAAGGTAACCTTTATTGCACGTCAGAAGACAAAAGCAGGCGGTCAGATCATTGTTTCGGGTGGTGTATTCCTCTCAGACTTTGAAGTAAAAGCTGAAATGGACAACAATGATTCACTTCCGTATGCAAACCATACGATCGTAAATAACATTATTGACGGCGCTACGGTTGAGCTTGAGACTACAACTATCGCAAAAGCCAGACAGGGCAAGATGAACGAAGTCTTCGCAGTTGAAGGCTATGTGACATCGGGAACAGAAAATCAGGATACAACATTCTTTGATACCATCTACATTCAGGATGAGACGGGCGGAATGGACATATTCCCTTATGCTACACCCGGACTTAAGATTGGTACCAAGATGCGTATTGTAGGTTTCCTTGCACAGTATCAGGGCGACCTTGAGCTCAAAGTTCTTTCTGCAAAAGAGCTCAAAGCAGATCCTAAAGTATGGGAACCTAAGGCAGTTGATACCAAGACTGCAATGGATTACGATAAGCTTGGAGGTCAGCTCCTTAAGACAACAGGTGATGTGACAAGAGTTGATTACAACGCCGACGGAACGGTTGCCGAGTTCTGGTTAAAAGATTCATCGGGAGCCGAGGCGGCTATCTTCATCGACGGATATATAAGATCCGGCTCAACAGGTAAGAATACTGTCGGAGATTTCGTAAAGAAAGGTGCCAAAGTTACCGCCGCAGGTGTGCTCTATAAGCATCCTGAAGGAAAATCGGATGTATCGGTGCCTGTACTCAGAGTTCGCAACTGCGACGATATTGTACTTGCGGGTAAGGCAGATAACACAAAGAAGGGTGATAAAGCCGGCGATAAAAAGACTGATGATAAGAAGTCAGACGCTGTGAAGGACAATAAGGGAACAGGCGATAAGAAGACCGATTCAGCAAAAGACAACAAGGCAACGGGCGACAAGAAGACCGATTCGGTAAAAGACAACAAGGCAACCGATAATAAAAAGAAAGATTCCGCAAAGGATAACAAGAAATCCGATAACAAAAAGTCTGACACTGTGAAGGACAACAAAGGAAAAGACAATAAGCAGACTGATAACAAAAAGTCTGGATCGGTGAAGGATAACAAGGGAACTGACAATAAGAAAGCCGATAACAAGAAGTCTGACTCCGTAAAAGACAATAAGAATACGGATAACAAAAAGACAGATAACAAAAAGTCAGAGTCCGTAAACGGCAAAAAGAAATCAGACAATACGAAGAAAGACAATTCTGTACTCGGAGCTAAAAAGAAGCAATCCGATAATAAAGCTGCAGATTCAAACAAGAAGGATTCTTCGGATAACAGCACAGAGGCAAAGTCTACAGATGCAGACAACAGCAGCACCGAAAATGAGGATAACAAGGATTCTTCACAGACTGCAGATTCTCAGACCGACAACGGTGCAGAGCAGGATAAGCAGGAAGATAACGGCAAGAAAAAAGAGTTTAAGCTACCCGAGCTGCCCAACATACCTAAAAAGTTTGTGGCAATAGGAGCCGGTGCGGTTGGCGTTGTGGCGCTGGTTATCTTTGTGATAAGCCATATTGCAGCAGGCGTTTCTGCGGGAGCTGCAGCAGGAGCTTCGGCCGCAGCAGGTGCAGCCGCTGCATCAGGTGGAAAACTTGCGGGATTGTTATCAAAAATAAGACATTTATTTGGAAAAAAATAATATGAAAAAAGAGCTGATAATAAAATCAGTATCAGTCCTTGTATTCATAGCCTTAAGCATTGGCGTAGTTATCTATGCCAATGCGGACAGGCCTAAATACACTATTACAGAGAACTCCGGAGTTGAATATGAGACTGCCAGAGTTCTTTCTGTAATAGAGGACAATACTGTTATTGATGAGAGTGTTGAAAATCAAAAGAAGGGCAGCAGCGAGCTTAAGGTTAAAATCCTAACAGGCCGCTATAAAGGTGACATCTGCAAAGTCACAAACTATTTCAGCGCCCTTTATAACGTGGATGTAAAAGAAGGCGATACTGTTAGTGTAAGGATTGATACATCGGCAGAGCATACATATACCGTAAGCATCTATAATTACAATCGCATTCCGCTTACAATCGGACTTGTAGCTGTATTTTTTGCCGTGCTTGTTCTCATGGGAGGAAAGCAGGGATTAAAAGCATTTATAGGACTTGCCTACACGGTACTTGTTATTCTGTTTGTGCTCCTTCCGCTTGTATACAAGGGCTTTTCTGCAATCCCCGTGACAATCGCGGTTATATTTGTAACCTCTGCGATATGCTTCCTGCTTATCGGCGGAACCGGTAAAAAGACTGTGTCAGCGGCCTTGGGATCGCTTGCGGGAGTGCTTATAGCTGCCATACTCGGAGCTGTATCCGCAAAACTTGGCGGCGTTACAACATTTCAGACAGATGAGGCGGAAGCGCTTCTTCTTGTGAAATCAACAAGCAATCTAAAGATGTCAGGTCTTTTTATCAGTGGGATACTGATCGCTGCGATGGGTGCGGTTATGGATATAGCGATGTCGATTTCATCCGCTATAGAAGAAATCAAACTTGCAAACGAAAAAGCTACTTTCGGCGAACTCTTTAAATCCGGTATGAAGATCGGAAGAGACGCCATGGGCACAATGGCCAATACGCTTGTACTTGCCTATGTCGGCGGCGCACTTAATATGATGATCCTTATATATTCCTATGGAGTATCTTTTATCCAGTTAATAAACACAGACTTTGTGGCTGTTGAGCTTATCAGAGCAATCGCAGGCTCTGCTGGCATTATATCAACCGTTCCGTGTGTTGCAGCCATTGGTGCGTATTTGTATGGCCATAAGAATAACAAATAGCCAATATCACGATCGGCATTTGAAAGAATTGTGTATATGCAATAAAATGATGACATAATAACGTAAGGAGACGGAACATTTATGTATAAGACAATGATAGCTTCTGCATTATTTTTTGGACTGCTCACGATAGCATATTTGCAACAGAAAAGAAATGTTCCCAAAAAGATTGCCTTTTTGTTCGCTGTACTGGAATTGATAATGTGTTTATGCACTTCACTCTTAACGAATTTTGTGCTTACAAAAGGACAATATATCAGGCTTAACAGTAGCGGTGCCGCGCTGGGTATGCTTTTGGGAGCATATATATTTACAAGGATGACTCCCAAATATAAAGAAGTATTTTTTGAATCCTTTGTGGTAGCCCTTCCGTTGATGTACGGAGTGGCAAAAATAGGATGTGCTTTCGCGGGATGTTGCGAAGGGCTTCCGTATAACGGATTTATGCGTGTCCATACCGACAAGGGGAATCTATTTCCGATTCAAAAGTTAGAGTCTGCAGTTTTTCTGCTTCTTTTTGCATTTTCCATTGTTTTATATTTCAAAAAGCATTTTAATCCGCTGGTTGCTTCGAGCATATATGCTATAGCTAAGATTGCTTTAGATTTTCTCAGATACGCGCATCTTTATCATGTCATAACAGCTACGCAGGTAATGTGCGTAGTTATCGTTGTACTTTTTATTTTCTTAAACAGAAGACAAGCAAAAACAATAAAACTCTATTCCGATGAATGATCGGAATAGAGTATCAATGATAATCTGTATGCCACAAGGGAGCGTTGTCAATCGCTGTATCTGATTGTTCAAAATTTCAATGTAATATCTTTTATGAGATAGAGAGATCCTGCAATGCAGAGAACTTCTGTCTCGTCTTTACATAGGTCTTCAAGTGGATAATCTTTTTCCAAAACAGTTGCTTTAACGCCGCGGCTTTCCACCATCTTGGCAAGGTCATCAGGATCCATAGTCCTTTTATTTGGGACAGCAGTGACGTAGCACTTATCTGCAATCGGCATCAGTTCATCGAGGATGATATCAACTTCTTTGTCGGCGAGGATTCCGAGAAGGAATGTGATCTTTTTGCCGGGGAAGTATTCTTCAAGTGATGAGCGAAGAACTGCAGCGCCTTGTCTGTTGTGGCTACCGTCTATTATGATATACGGAGTTTCTTTTACAACAGTGAAACGTCCGAACCACTCGGTATTTGTGATTCCTCGGGATATGTCAGTTTCGGAAATCCTAAATCCTTTCTGAGCAAGTTTCCTTGCGGCGTAGATTGCCTGAGCTGCGTTGCCTATCTGGTAGGTTCCCAGAAGCTTTGTGCTGTAAGTTGTTCCGTCTACGTTAAAACGCTGTCCCTGCAAACTTCGTTCAATCGGGACGGGCGCAGTGAAGTATGCCAGAGAAACAGCTTTTTTTGCGCAAAAATCTTCAAGAACTTTGCTGACTTCTCGTTCCTGAAATGGAGTGATGACAGAGGTGCCGTGCTTGATTATTCCGGCTTTCTCGGTTGCAATCTCAGTCAGTGTGTTACCAAGGATCGACATGTGGTCGTAGCTTATCGGAGTAATGAGAGTAACGAGCGGCGCGGGAATAACGTTTGTCGTATCCACGCGGCCTCCCATGCTGACTTCCATGACGACGATGTCACAGTTTTTTTCGCTGAAATAAATAAAAGACATGACAGTAAGAATCTCATATTCGCTGGGAAATATGTTCTCGGTGGCAAGCTCGTCATATGCAGGCTTTATCTGTGAAAAGAGCCTTGCAAAATCCTCATCCGAAATTTCAGTATTGTTTATCTTAAAGAGTTCATTGTAGTGGTATAAAAAGGGTGAGGCGAAGGTGCCGACTCTTAAGCCTGATTCGATAAGAATCGAGGTGAGATAGGCAACTGTTGAGCCCTTGCCGTTTGTGCCTGCGACGTGAACATAGCGCTGCCCGATCTGGGGATTTCCCAGTTTTCTGAGAAGAGCAAGCTCAGCGTCCAGAGAAAACATGTCTTTTACGGGGGTATTATTATTTTTAGGCGGTTCAAAGTGAGGCAATTTCTCAAAAAAAGAAATTGCCTCTGAATAATTATACTCGTGCATAAGTCTTAATCCTGCCAAATGCTTCCAAAACAATGTAAAGCATTAAAATATTGATGGGGAGCATTACAAGTTCTTTGGGAAGTCTTGCTACAAGTGTCACAAAGAAGCCTTTTTTGATATACATCATGTCGAGCCAGTAGGTATTCATGATGATGCCGACGATAAGTGTGTGAACGGCTTCAGCCGCAACAATTCTTGCAAGCGTAGGTTTCTTGTTGTAAAGAATAAAGCCGAAGATCAGGCCGCTTACGATTCCGCTAATAGTAAATCCGGGAAAGAAAGGACCGGTAGGCTTTACAAGATATCCTCCGATATCGGTAAGTGCTCCGACGATAGCGGCAATACCGGGGCCGAGCGACATACCTGCGATGCCGATCGGGAGTGAGCCGAATCTGATCTCGATGATCTGGTTGATGGGAATTTTGAGAAATCCCAGTACGATACCCAAAGCCGTTAACATGGCGGCCAGAGTAAGTGTGTTTGTGTCACGTAATTTTTTCATAAAAAATACACCTCCTCGCAGCTTCCTTTTGTCTACACGAGAGGTGTTATACACTTCACTATGTAGCAGCGGGATGCGACCATAAAACCGCGGATTACCCTTCGTCCGAATGACAACTCCCTGTTCACCCGGCACTTGACGCTTTACAGTCTACTCTGCATTCTTTTTAATTTTGTCTGTATTATAGGGTGAATGAAAAAGAATATCAAGCATAAATATACATAAACATTTATAGGAATAGCCGCCTGTTACATGCATTTTTTACTAAAAACATGTTATATGCGGGGATTGTGCATTGTGTGGGAATATGTTTTATACTAACGGAAATAACGAATATTAATAAACGTTAAGGTGGACAAGTGCTGATTTATCGTAATATGATATATGTGTCGAAATGTAGGTGTGATGCACATTTATAATTGATCATAGATTTTTTAATGCATGACATTTTGAATGAAATTACAGAAATCCGCAATTTCAGATAGGAGGCTAAAATGACTGTATCGGCAGCTTTTATGGTTCCACATCCACCGCTTATAATTCCGGAAGTCGGAAAAGGCGGAGAAAAACAGATTCTTGCAACAACAAATGCTTATGAGAAGGTCGCGGAAGAAGTGGCGGCTTTAAAGCCTGACACTATCATCATAACGAGTCCGCATTCCGTGATGTATGCGGATTACTTTCATATATCGCCGGGGCACAGAGCAACGGGAAGTTTTGCAGATTTCGGCGCATCCGGAGTCAGATTTTCCGAAGAGTATGACACAGAACTTGCAGATGCGATTGCGCTCCTTGCAGAAAAAGAAAATTTCCCCGCGGGAACGATGGGAGAAAGGGAGTCTTCCCTGGATCACGGAACCATGGTTCCTTTGTGGTTCATCCGCAAAAAATATAGTGGCGGAAAGATTATTCGTATAGGGCTTTCGGGGCTTCCTTTGACATATCATTACAGGCTGGGGCAGATAATTGCGAAAGCTATCGATGAATCGGGAGAAAAAGTCGTTTTGATTGCAAGCGGCGATCTTTCGCATAAGTTGCAGGAATACGGACCTTACGGTTTTTCAAAAGAGGGCCCCGAATATGATGAAAACATAATGGAGGTGTGTGGAAAAGCAGAGTTTGGCAGGCTGTTTGAATTTGATGAGAGCTTGTGTAAACTTGCCGCAGAGTGTGGGCACAGGTCGTTTGTTATCATGGCTGGGGTTTTTGACGGTCTTCGCGTTAAGGCAACAGCTCTTTCGCATGAGGATGTAACGGGAGTGGGCTACGGAATCTGTACTTTTTATCCGGACGGAGCGGATGAGAGCAGACATTTTTTACAAGAATATGAAAAAAAGCTTGAAAAAGAATGCAAGGAAAAGGCTGACGCGAATGATGAATATGTGAGGCTTGCGAGGGCAAGTGTCGAGTCGTGGGTAAAGGAACACAGGCAGATTCAGGTTCCTGACGGTCTTTCAGATGATCTTCTTACAAGAACTGCAGGTACTTTTGTATCAATTCACAAGATGGGACAGCTTCGCGGTTGCATAGGGACGATCGCTGCAACTCAGGACAATATTGCAAAAGAAATAATTCAGAATGCGATAAGTGCAAGTACGCACGATCCGCGCTTTGATCCGATAACCGAGGATGAGCTTAAGTTTCTTGATATAAGTGTTGATGTTCTCGGGGAGACTGAGGATATAGATTCACCTGATAAGCTTGATGTAAAGAAGTATGGAGTTATTGTTAGTCACGGAGTTAAGAGAGGGCTGCTGCTTCCAAATCTTGACGGTATAGATTCCGTGGAGGAGCAGATCGATATAGCAAGGCAAAAGGGCGGAATACTCGAGGATGAGCCGTATAAATTGCAGAGGTTTGAAGTGGTGAGGCATTTCTGAGGAAATGTGGAATAATGGCAGCGGGAGGCTTTATGGCGGCATGTCAAGTGTGTTTCAGGCATTGTTCCTTATCGGAAGGTGACATCGGATTTTGCGGCGCAAGAACGGTCAGGGACGGGAAGGTAATTGCATATAACTATGGCAGAGTGTCGGGGCTTGCGCTTGATCCGATTGAGAAGAAGCCGTTGAACAATTTTTTTCCCGGAAGTTACATCCTGTCGGTAGGAAGTTTCGGGTGCAATCTGCGATGCCCTTTTTGCCAGAATAATGATATTTCTTGGTCGGAGGAAGCGCGGATATTTGCAGAGGATGCGAAGATGGTGAGTCCTGAAGAACTTGTGGAGACAGCGCTTGATACGAGGACGCAGGGGAATATCGGGATTGCTTTTACTTATAATGAGCCGCTTGTCGGATATGAGTTTGTGCTTGATACAGCGAAGCTTGCAAAAGAGCATGAACTTAAAACTGTGCTTGTATCTAACGGAACAGCCGAGTTGTCTGTTCTTGCGGAGATAGCTCCGTATATTGATGCGATGAATATCGATCTTAAGGGATTTACGGATGAATATTATGATAGACTTCTCGGAGGCAGCAGGAAGCAGGCCATGGAGTTTATTGAGGAAGCGGTAAAGCATTGCCATGTTGAGCTTACAACACTGATAATTCCCGGTGAGAATGACAGCGAGGAAGAAATGCGCGAGATGTCGGCTTGGATACACGGACTCGAAGCGGCAAACGGGAAGAACATTCCGCTTCATATTTCGAGATTTTTTCCAAGGTTCAAGATGACCGACCGCGACGCGACCGATGTGAGAAAAGTCTATCGACTCGCCGAGGTTGCGAGGGAAGAACTTGAGATTGTTTATACGGGGAATTGTTAGTGTTGTTGGCTTGCCAACGCAGTATATGGAGTTAGCTTGCTTTTTAATTTGCCTTTTTTAGTTGTCTTGACAAGGGGCGAAGAATACCAATCTGATATGACAAAAATTCAGGTTTTTGTTTTGGGACGGGATATATAAGTGTGATTTGCAAATGTATGACTTTTTTGATGATTTTTCTTCTAAAAAGTCATGCATTTTTTATTTGTAGAGTATGCTGAAAAAAAGATGTATGACCTTATCTGAAAAAAATGCCTGAAAAAGTCATATTTTTTTGCCTTTTTAAACTGCGCAAGCGTAGATTTTATGACCTTTTGAGGGATTTTTACATATATAGGTCATATACTTGTTTTTTTATCAAAAAAATATGGAAAAAATACATGACTTTTAATGCGGTTTTTTTCCAAAAAAGTCATATGGTAATTTTTCGAGAGATAAAAAATATGACCTTTTTTGATGATTCTTTTATAAAAAGTCATACATTCATGTTTGAGATGGGGGAAAAATGTCCGGGCCGGAAAATAATGATTTTTTAGCGATTTTTTATAAATATTTAAGTTAATAATTTTCTTTTTATAATATTAAAACTAACTTAAAAACGCAAAGCAATTAAGTCATTATGACTATTAAAATTTGAGTTATTTGAGTAATATTACACATTGTTCACAAAAATAATGCGCTGTTACAATGGAAGTGCTCGGGCGCTAAAACGTTTACGTAAAAATCAAAACAATTTTATTAGGCTAGGAGGTGAACGGTTTTATTATGATTAAACGAAAGTTATCAGTAGCATTAAGTGTATTCTTAGCAACAGGATTGTTATCACCAGGCTTGACAGTAGCGGCGGCACCAAGTATTAACCCGTACGGTACGGTTGAGGCGGAACTTGACTTTGAACGTAATATAAAAGATGTTTTCACAGATGAAGATGCCGGCGCGACAGTTGTCAGCCTTGGATCTGGAAATTACTTCACTGTGAAGAGTGTGAACTTCTCGCAGGGAGTTTCTAAGATAGTTATAAAAGCCAAAGCGGATTCGGCAGGTCTTATTGTTATTCATAAAGATGGAGAAAAGGGAGATGTAGTAGGTAGCATTAAACTTAGTGGTACCGACGGAGAATACAGGGAATTTTCAACTTCCGTAAAAGATTTGGATGGAGCGGATACCATTGCATTTGTGCAGACGATGGGCACAAGTTTGGTAGATAGTTGGACAGCGGAACCGGGTGAAACACCTGATGAACCTGAAAATCCGGACCAACCGGAGAATCCCGATCAGCCTGAGGTTCCGGAGCAGCCTGAAAATCCGGAGCAGCCTGAAAATCCGGAGCAACTGGAAAACCCCGATCAGCCTGAGGTTCCGGAGCAACCGGAGAACCCCGATCAGCCGGAAAATCCGACAGCTGTAAATCCGTATGAGAAGGTTGAGGCCGAGACAGCAGCTACATTGGAAAATGCAAAGCTTGTTCCGAACAAGCAGTCGGTACTTATAAATGATGGCGGATATATTGTAGCCAAGAATGTTGACCTGTCAAAAGGTGTTTCGGGATTCAAGGTACTTGCCAAGACTTCAGCACCAAAGGTTAAACTTGATGTATATGTTGACGGAACCGATACTCAGTTAGGTTCTATCAGCGTTGGCACTGATATGTCAAGTGAGTCATTTGTAAAGATATCATCGGACCTCAAGGGTTCACATGATGTATATTTTAAAGCAAATGGCGGAGCTGTACAGATTGATGCATGGCAGGCTCTGGAAGGACAGGGCGGAACGGAAGAACCTCCTGTAGTTGAGCCACCTGTAGGCGATACGGTAAATCCTTATAGTAAGGTAGAAGCAGAGGCGGCAACTGAGCTTGCTGAGGCTATGGTATCACCTAATAAGCAGTCGGTTGTTGTTAAAGACGGTGGTTATGTGATCACCAAGAATGTTGATTTCTCAAAGGGACTTTCGGGATTTGCTGTACTTGCAAAAGCGTCAGCTCCTAAGGTTAAACTCAACATCTATATTGATGGTGCAAAGTCACCCATGGCTTCAATCAATGTCGGTACAGATATTGCCAAGGAGTCAACTGTGGATGTTACATCAGAGCTCAAGGGAACTCATGATGTATACATTCAGGCAGATGGTGGCGCTATAACACTTGATGCATGGCGTGCAGTGGAAGCATCAGGTGGAACGGAAGAACCTCCTGTTGTAGAGCCTCCTGTAGGCGATACAGTAAATCCTTATGAGAAGGTTGAAGCAGAAGCATCTGCAGAGCTTAAGAGCGCAATGGTTACACCTAACAAGCAGGCAGTAAGCATCCAGAAGGGTGGATATGCAGTAGCAAAGAGTGTAGATTTCTCAAAGGGCATTAAGGAATTTACAGTTAATGCGAAAGCAAGTGGAGCAAACAGACTTGAAGCAAGACTTGATAAGGCAGACGGAGACCTTATCGCAAACTTCAGAGTCAGCACAGATGCAAAAGATATAACAGTAAGTGCTGCAAAGAATATCACAGGAACACATGACATCTACTTTGTAGCAACTATGGATGGCAGTCTGACCTTCGATTCCTGGAAGGTAACACCTTCAGACGGAACAGAAGAGCCTCCTGTAGTAGAGCCTCCTGTAGGCGATGCGGTAGATCCTTATGAGAAGGTTGAGGCAGAAGCATCAGCAAAGTTCAGCAATGCGATGATCACACCTAATAAGCAGGCTGTAAGCATCCAGAAGGGTGGATTTGCAGTTGCAAAGAATGTAGACTTCTCTAAGGGAGTTAAGGAAATTCTTGTTAAGGCAGGAGCAAGCGGAGCAAACAGACTTGAAGTCAGACTTGATAAGCCTACCGGAGAGCGTATTGCAAGCTATATGGTCAGCACAGACGCTAAAGAATTAACAGCAAATGTTTCAGCAAGTGTTACCGGAACGCATGACGTTTATTTCGTAGCTATGATGGATGGCACTGCAACATTTGATTACTGGAAGGCAACACCTTCTGACGGAACAATTGTAGAACCTCCTGTAGGCGATACGGTAGATCCTTACAGCAAGGTTGAGGCAGAAAAAGCAGATGAGCTTAGCAGCGCAATGATTGCTCCAAGCAAGACATCTGTAGTAGTTAATGATGGCGGATATATAGTAGTTAAGAACGTTAATTTCGCAAAGGGACTTAACGGATTCCAGATTTATGCACAGTCATCAAAGCCCGGAGTTAAACTCAATGTTTATATTGATAAGTCCGGATATGATGCAAAGACAGCGATTGGAACAGCAAATGTCGGCGCAAATATGGCTTCGGGAACAGGCATTAAGCTTACATCAGACCTTACAGGAACACACGATGTATACTTCGAGGCAACAGGCGGATCGGTTACATTCGATGCTTGGAATGCAATGGCTAAGTCAGGAACAATTGTAGAACCTCCTGTAGGTGATACAGTAAATCCTTACAGCACAGTAGAAGCAGAAGCATCAGCAGAGCTTAAGAGTGCAATGGTTACACCTAACAAGCAGGCTGTAAGCATCCAGAAGGGTGGATATGCAGTAGCTAAGAACGTTGACTTCTCTAAGGGAATTAAGGAATTTACAGTTAATGCAAAAGCAAGTGGAGCAAACAGACTTGAAGCAAGACTTGATAAGGCAGACGGAGATCTTATCGCAAACTTCAGAGTAAGTACAGATGCAAAAGATATAACAGTAAATGCATCATCAAATGTTACCGGAACGCATGACATCTACTTTGTAGCAACTATGGACGGAAGCATAACATTTGATTCATGGAAGGTAACACCTTCTGACGGAACAATCGTAGAACCTCCTGTAGGTGACACAATCAATCCTTACAACAAGGTAGAAGCAGAAGTATCCAAGGATCTTACAAATGCAATGCTTTCACCTAACAAGCAGTCGATAGTCATCAGTGATGGCGGATATATCCTTGTGCAGAACATTGACTTCTCAAAGGGAATATCAGGATTCAAGGTACTTGCAAGTGCATCACAGCCTAAGGTTAAGCTTAATATCTATATTGATGATTCGCAGACACCTATCGGCTCGATCAGCGTTGGTACTGATATTACAAAAGAAACATTTGTAAAAGTTTCAACAGATATCACAGGTAAGCATTATGTTTACTTTGAGGCAAAGGGTGGTGCCGCAACATTTGATGCATGGCAGGCAATGCCTTCATCAGGTACGATAGTTGAGCCTCCTGTTTATGAAGATATCAATCCTTACAACACTGTTGAGGGTGAGGCATCTACAGATCTCAGCAACGCAAGACTTACACCTAATAAGCAGGGCGTAAGCATTGGTGCAGGCGGATATGCAGTTGCAAAGAATGTTGTATTCTCTGACGGTATTTCAGAATTTATCGTAAATGCCGGAGCAACCAATTCTACAAGATTTGAGGTAAGAGTTGGCTCAGCAAGCGGAGACCTTATCGGATATGCAACTGTAAGCGGAAGCACACGTGAGTTTAAGATCACAGCTTCCAAGAATATCACAGGAAAGAAAGACATTTACTTCGTGGTTCCTAGTGGTGGAAGTGCTGTAACTCTTGATTCCTGGAAGGTAAATCCTTATAAGGAAGTTGTAGAGCCTCCTGTAGTTGAGACAGGCATGAAGCTTACTCAAAATACAAGCAAATGGCAGGGTGGTTATCAGACAAACTTCACCGTTACCAACAGCTCAGGTAATACAGTGAACACATGGAAGCTCAAGATTAAGAGAAACGGTATCAACATTACTCAGAGCTGGTGCGTAAATATCCAGCAGCAGGGCGATTACTATGTAATTACTCCTATGTCATGGAATTCTACGCTTGGAAACGGACAGTCAACCACATTCGGAATTATCGGAAGTGGAGAGCCGAGCCAGATTGAGTATGTATTTGAGTAAAAGAGAGAAAGGGGCGGTTAATGACCTTCTTTAAAAGAAGGTAAGAAATCCGGTGGCTGTCTTTGGATGGTCGCCGGGTTTTCTTTATATCAGCAGAGTCGTTAAAGTGTATCGGGGGTAAAAAATATGAAAAGGAAAGTGAGAGTAGCAATAAGTTTTTTGGCGGTAGCAGTCATGTTGATTTTGCAGGGCATGGCAATAAAGGCAGCAGAACCCAATAATGAGAAAGCTCTTTTAAACCCGTATGAATTAGTACAGACGGAGATAATGGAAAACGGAGGCGGTTTCTATGAGGACGGTATTCAATATTCGCCGATCTCCGGATCAAAGATACTTAAAGCGGAGAATGTGGATTTTTCAAAGGGGCTTACCGGCATAGAAGTGACGGCAAGGACAAGATGGGGCGGTTCAGAAATTTATGTATATATAGATGATCCGAAGAGCGAGCCTATCGCAAGGATACTTATCAGAGCTTATTCGTTTAATCAAAGTACCGGGATTCCGAAAGTAAACGTTTCGGGAGTACACGATATATATTTTGAGGCGAACAATCCGATAGATATTGCGACATGGAAGGCACTTCCGGGCAAGATCTACGAAGACGGCGATGTTCCGCAGATCGATCCGTACAAGGATAATGAGGCGGAAGTTAACTTCGGCACATCGGGAGTAGGGGTAGTTAAGGATAAAAGACGTATTGTTTTAGCCGATTTTTCTGAAAATGATTTTTTCCTTATGAAGGATGTCAACTTCGAAAAGGGACTAAAGAGCATTACGATTGAGGCAAGAGCTGAAGATGACGGAATAATCGAGGTTAGAAAAGATTCTCCTGCGGGTGAACTTATCGGCACGATAGAATTTCGCGACACGGATGATTCCTACAAGCCATTTGAGGGAGAAATGGCGAATATTGAAGGAATGCAGAAGATTTATTTTGTTGGGAAAAAAGGAAAATGCAACATTGATACCTGGAGCGCGGCACCCAGAAACACCGACAGGCCGCTTCCGACACCCGGTGAAAAGATTAGTCCGTACGGCTATGTCGAAGCAGAGATTGATTTCCCGAGAGAAAATGCCGAGATAGTTGAAGATAGCTGGAACAAGGTTGTATCGATTAAGGAAAACGGATATATCTCAGCCCAAAAAGTAAACTTTAGATATGGCCTTACATCGGTTGTTATTGTTGCAAAGAGTGAAAAGCCGGCAGCTGTTGAGGTAAGAGAAGGAAGCGTTGACGGAGAACTTCTCGGCGTTATAAAGGTTGAGAATACAGACGGTGAATATCTGCATTATAGAACCAAAGCTCCTAATATAGAGGGAATACATGACCTTTATTTTGTTTGCAAAGTCGGAAGTTGTATGATCGATAAATGGACAGTCATGAGTAAGATGATGCCGGTTCCGGGCAATGAGCCTATATCGGGCGGAGAAGAAAATGACGATCCGGAAAAAGAGCAGCCTGAGTTGCCGGAGATCCCGGACAAACCTGAATTACCTGAGGAACCGGATAAGCCTGAAATACCTGAGGATCCGGAGGAAACTGAAAATCCGGAAGAACCGGAACAACCTGAGATTCCCGAAGAGCCCGAACAGCCGGATATTCAGGGCGACTGCAAGCTTGAACTTAAATATTCAAGAGATATCTGGGACGGCGGTTATCAGATAAATTTCAAGATTACCAATATATCTGAAGAGCAGTCTTCGGGATGGACATTAAAGATTAAAAAGAAATATATAAATGTCGCGCAGAGCTGGTGCACAAATGTGGATGAAGATGGCGAATACTACATATTTACGCCTCTCTCCTGGAATGCTGTTCTAAACCCCGGACAGAGCACCGAGTTCGGAATAATCGGAAGCGGCGATGCGAGCGGAGGTTTGGACTATTTTTTTAGTGATAAGAATAACTGATTGCAAACTATAACATTCATGAATTATGCAGCTTGTGCTTTGTATGATAAGATTTGAACATCATAAAGCACTGAGCTGACCGGAAAGCCGGAGGTTTCAATAAAATGAAGCCTCCGGCTTTCGTTGTCTATAACGGGAGCACAACAATTAATAGTTGAGGAGGAAAAAGTAATTGGTTACAAAACAACTAAAGAAGATCAGCCCCATCATATCGGTGATATTTACGTTGCTGATCCAGGTGGCGGTG
The DNA here is from genome assembly GCF_000686965.1 of Butyrivibrio sp. AE2005. Lineage (NCBI taxonomy): Bacteria > Bacillati > Bacillota > Clostridia > Lachnospirales > Lachnospiraceae > Butyrivibrio > Butyrivibrio sp. AE2005. The sequence goes on along the minus strand of NZ_JMMD01000007.1, from coordinate 117,137 downwards.
CCGAACTCGGCAAAACAGCCTGATGCAAAAGGACCGTTCTTTACATACTTTCTTTATATAGTAGGAGCATTATTCATAGGTTTATATGTAGCTTCCTTCTTTAATAAAAAGACAGACGAATATCTTTTAAAAAGCGGGCCGCTACTCGCAGGAGGAGCACAGCTTCTTAACTTCATAAATCTTATATGCAGTAAATTTGCGCTTCTTCCGGTTCTCTTTTTCCCGTCTCTGGACAGGGTGTTTGCGGTATTCGTAAATGACAGAGCGCTCATGCTTGAATGCATAGTATCATCCGGAAAGCTGTTGATAATAGGATTTGCGGTCGGAGCGGCGCTTGGATTTACAACGGGAATACTTATAGGATTCAACAAGAATGTTGCTTATTGGGTCAATCCTTTGACAAAGATAATCGGACCTATTCCTGCAACATCATGGTCACCGCTCGTGCTTTCACTTTTTAGCACATCTTATCAGGCGGCGGTATTCATGATAGCACTGTCGGTGTGGTTTCCGATAACTGTCATGACAAGTAACGGAATACAGAATGTTCAGCAGACTTATTTTGAGGTTGCGGATACTTTGGGAGCAAATAAGTTATATAAAATCTTCAAAGTCGGAATTCCTGCGGCGCTTCCCAACGTGTTCCTCGGCTTTTTTTATGCGACGACAGGCTCGTTTGTAACACTTGTGACAGCCGAGATGTTCGGTTGTAAATCGGGAATCGGCTGGTATCTTAACTGGCAAAAGAGCATGATGCTGTATGCCAACGTTTACGCGGGACTGATACTTCTTGCGGTATTGTGTAACCTGATAATCACTCTTTTATTCAGAATCAAGGACAGACTGCTTGGATGGCAGAAGGGAGTAATTAAATGGTAGGAGAGATAAAAATTGAAAATGTATCCAAGAGTTTTACAAATCCTGACGGAAGTGTTGTAAATGCTCTGAACGGAGTAAACCTTGATATTGAACCCGGATCTTTTATATCGCTTATAGGCCCGTCGGGGTGCGGAAAGACAACACTCCTGCGAGCTATTGCGGGACTTGGACTTGCAGATGAAGGAACGGTATTTCTTGACGGAGAGCCTGTTACGGCACCGGGGCATGAGAGAGGATTTGCTTTTCAGCAGGCAAATCTTTATCCGTGGCTTTCTATTGAAAACAATATCGCTTTTGGCCTGAGGGCGAGAGGGATATATAAAGAGAAAAAAGAAGATGTAAAAGAATATATAGAAATGGTCGGGCTTACGGGCTTTGAAAATTCCTATCCGCACCAGCTGTCGGGTGGAATGAACCAGAGAGCGTCGCTTGCAAGAGCGCTTGTGGGACATCCGAAAGTTCTTTTGCTTGATGAGCCGCTCGGTGCGCTGGATGCATTCACAAGAATGAATATGCAGGATGAGATCTTAAAGATATGGAAGGATCAGAAGATGACGATGATCATGGTGACACACGATGTTGACGAGGCTGTTTATCTGTCTGACAAAGTTGTCATAATGACGCCAAGACCTGCGAAGATCGAGCAGGTGCTTGATATAGAACTTGGAAGACCAAGAGCGAGAGGAGGAACGGACTTTATCAAATACAGAACGAAGATTCTGGAAATTCTGAACTATGCCGGAGAGAACAAAGAGCCGGAGTATTATTTGTAATTTTTTAAGGAGAAAAGAAATGAAAAAGGTAATTGCAAGTGTTTTGGCTTTGACCATGACAGCGGCACTGCTTGTAGGCTGCGGTGCTAAATCAGAAAAGAGCGAAGGAGGAGAAGAACTTACCGTAAAGATTCTTAATAACAAAGAAAGTTTGTGTCTTGCACCGGTTCATATAGCTATCATAAACGGCTATTTTGACGAGGAATTCGAAGCAATCGGGCAGAAGTATGAAGTTGTAACTTCCAATATAGATACGATCACGGAGCAGATAACAAGTGGTGAGATCAATGCAGGCTACGGACTTACCGGTACGCTCATGCAGCCTATATCAAACGGACTTTCAATCTCTTTTGTGACAGGACTTCACAGAGGATGTACAAAGTTCTATTCAAAGAACGGCTCCGGAGTAAATTCCCTTGAAGATCTTAAGGGCAAGACAATAGGCGTTGCGTCATTGTCGGATTCTGCGCCGATTCAGCTTAAGAGAAAGCTGTTCAGTCTTGGATTTAAGGTAAACGGAAGCGATGCTGATATCCAGTTTGTGACATATGCGATGACAGACCTTCCGACAGCGCTTGATAACGGTGCCGTAGATGCGATCGGAATTCACGATCCCGTGGCATACAACGCAGAGAAGAACTATGACTTTATCAAGATACTTGATATCGGTGAGGACGAGGTCTTTTCAAAGGAATATTGCTGCCAGGCTTATGTATCACAGGAGCTTATAGCAAAGAATCCAAAGGGTGCGACTGCGTATGCAAGAGCAATCCAGAAGGCAGCAGCTTTCGTTCAGGCACTTCCTGAGGAAGCGGCAAGACTTCAGGTTGAGAACGGATATATGCCTTCAGAGAGCGAAGAGGACATCGCAAGATACGGCGAGATCCTTGCAAGCCTTAACTATGAGCCTTCTGTAAAGCTTGGAAGAGAGACATTTAAGGCATCATTCGACGATCTTCAGAAGACGGGCGATCTTGACGCTTCGCTCAATGCGGATGAATTTACAAAGACTGTTTTCCCAGATCTTGAGGGAGTTCCTGAGTCATTTACTTATGACCCTTCAAGCAAGAAATTTACTGAAAACAGCTAAGTGTTTTACTCAAAAAAATTGACTGGGAGATGATTGCTATGAAATCAAAAGTGATTGTAAATATTTTAAGAGTGCTTATTCTTGCATTTGTGATAGTTGGTTCATTTACGTTTGCACATGTTTGCGGTGATATGGGAGATATGGAAGCAAAGTGTCATAAGACTAGAACTCTCGCCATTGCGGCGAGTATAGTTCTTGCGATTCTGGCGGCGGTACAGATTTTTGCCAAGAAACTGCTTGTGGAAAAAGTTATATCAGTAATCCAGATTGTGGGCGGAATCTTTATTGCACTCCTTCCCGGAGTTATAGCACCTGTGTGCGATATGAAGAGCATGCACTGCTACGTTTACACAAGACCTTTTCTTGTGATCATCGGCATTGTACTTGCCGGAGTAGCGGTTGTTGATTTTATTATAAGGGGAAAAAAGAATGGGAACCCTTCAAAGATTTGATAAATTAGATAAGTTGGTTTTCAAAAGCATATCCTCAAAACTATATCGCAGCATCGGCCTGATTCTTATCGGGCTGGTGCTGTCCTTTGCAATGGTGATTATTTCTCTTACCGCGTTCGGCATGGCTCACGGAAGTCAGAATGCCGCACAGCGCATGGGAGCGGATATAATCGTGACGCCCAAAGGACACGGCGATGATATGGAGGGGATTCTTTTGACCACGAAAAAGAGTTTTTTCTATATGGACAGGTCTGTCATTGACGGCATCAGAGAGGTTGAAGGCGTAGAAACGGCGTCGCCGCAGACATTTCTTATGACACTTGAGTCATCTTGCTGCGATCAGCCTGTTCAGATAATTGGAATCGATATGGATTCGGATTTTGTCGTGACACCGTGGATTGACAAGAAGTACATAAGATCGCTTGAAGAAGGTGCGCTTATCGCCGGAAGCAAGGTGAATGTGACAAGCGGGACATTTAAGATGTTTGGAAAAGAGTACCCTGTTGCGGCAACGCTTGATGAGAGCGGTTCTTCCATGGATGCGACTGTTTTTGTGAGCAGAAATCTTATCGGCGAGATTATGGAAAACGCGCAAAATGCGGGGCAGGGCGTTATCGCTGAAGTCAATTCCAAAGACGTATCTGCTGTTTGCGTTAAAGTTGCGGACAAAGATAAGGTTTCAAGGGTTGTTGCGGGACTTTCAAGGATAGATGATGTGGATATAGTTACTGCAGAGAGCGTGTCTTCAAAGCTTTTTTCGGGCCTTAAGGACACATACATTGTCTACGCGGTTGTGATCGTGCTCATGGTAATTATCAGTATCTTTTTACTGTTCATAATTCATTACATCACATTAAATGACAGGAAAAAAGAAGTTGAGATACTTAGAACGATCGGGATCAGCAGGAAGAAGATAGCTGAGTTCCTTATGCGCGAAGTATGGTGGACGGCATTTCCCGGCGCGCTTATAGGTACAGCGTTTGGATTCCTTTCATTTGTTGTGATGCTGCAGCTTATTGAGGCGGCTACGAAGATTCCTTTTACCGCGCCGTATATCGGTGAAGAAGTTGCGGTTGTGGCTGTGTCATTTTTGCTTACCACGGTGCTTGGGCCGCTGTGCGCGTTGTTTAGCATAAAGAAGCTGTGCCCTGAGAATGTTTATTTGTGAGGTGCACTGATAATAATATTGTTTCGGAGAAATAAGTATGGATATCAGATTGGATGCGATAATTAAAAAGTATAAGAGAGATAAGCGTGAATTTACGGTTCTCGATAATATCAGCGTAACATTGCCGCAGGGGAAGTTCACGGTTATAAGCGGAGACAGCGGCGTCGGGAAGAGCACGCTCCTTAATATAGTGGCAGGTCTCAGTAAACCTACGGAAGGCAAGGTGTATTACGGAGAAAAGGAGATTACGGCGCTCGTAGATGAAGAACTGGCGAAGCTCAGAATGGGATTTATGGGTGTTATGACTCAGAACTGCGAGCTTATTCCGTATCTGACGCTTGGTGAGAACCTCGAACTTGCATATGATATAAGTGCCAAAGGTGGAAAGAATAAAAATCTTATTGGTGATGGCAATGGAGATAGCGATGACACTAGCGATAATATCGGTAATGGAGAAAACATTAGCAATGGTAATAACACTGGCAAAGGCAATAAAACTGGCAAGGAGTCGCCTGAGGGAGAGGAACCTACAAGCTTTTCGGCGGAGCTTCTTGACGCCCTTGGGTTAAGTCAGCTCCGAAACGAGTATCCGTCGAGTCTTTCGAGCGGCGAGATAAAACGCGCCGCGATCGCCAGAACGCTTATTACAAAGCCTGATCTCATAATCATGGATGAGCCAACCGCAAATCTTGACCGCAAAAACGTCAGGGCGGTTCTTCAACTCCTAAAGCGTTTCAGCACGCAGGGAAGTACCGTTATCATAAGCTCCCACGAGCAGGAAGCCATTGCGGAAGCTGACTTCAAATATGAACTTGAACATACTACTTGATTTATAAAAAACATAAGGTAATACCATTAAATACGGATAATACAAAACGGCTTTCGGGCCGTTTTTGCATGTTTTCTATAGTTCAGCATCTTTTTTCTTTCTACGCTTTTTACAGAGCAGCGATTTCTTCATAAAGTATGCCTTACATTAAGGATTTGCTCTTCTTAAGGCATATTTTGCTAAGTGCAGAGCAGTGGTTTTATCATGATGTATGCCTCACATTAAGGATTTGCTTTCCCTGAGGCATATTTTTCTTTTTGCAGAGCAGTGATTTCATTATGATGTATGCCTCGCAACAAGGATTTTCTTTTCTTAAGGCATATTTTTCACATTTTAGCGAATTGTCTTCTACATGATGCCTTGCATCAAGCTTTTTTTAGAATTTGAGTGCATAACAGAGAATATACATGACCCTTCTGGGCAAAAAGCGGATAAAGGGTCATGAGAATTGTGGGAATTTGAGTGCATAACAGAGAGTACACATGACTCATTTGGGCAAAAAGTGGCGAAAAGGTCATGTGAATTGTAGAAATCTGGGCGCATAACAGAGAGTACACATGACCTTTTTGGGGGAAAAGAGTAGAACAGGTCATATGTCCCGTGGAAAATTAAATGCAGAACCAAGAGTATGTATGACCCATTTGAGCAAAAAGCAGCTAACAGGTCATAGGTGCTTTGGAAAGTGGAGTGCACGGATAGCAACATTGCTTCGGAGAAAATGGTGGCAATATCGGATTAGATGCGATAAATGAAAAGTATAAGAGAGAAGCGTGAATTTACAGTTCTCGATGATACTTGAGTAGCATTGCCGTAGGGGGATTCACGGTCATAGATGAATCCGGAAGCATTGAAAGAAGCAAATAAGCGTAGCCATAGGCATTAGAAGTAGCATACAAGCAAATCCATCGTCGCAGGAAAAAGAACGCTCCACAATATTCAGGTTGTTGACAGAAATAAGAAAAGGGCGTATAAGTGTATTAGAATGATTAGTACAGTTCAAAAAACGCCTATGGTGAAATATATTTTTAAGTGAGGAAAGAGAAATGAGACAGAAAAGAATTACAGCAATTATGATGGCATCTGCAATGGTTTTTGCGCTTATGGGATGCGGAAGCGGTTCAGCAGGAGCAATATCGACAGAAATAACGCAGGCAGATCCGTCTTTTGAATATAACGGAAAGACCGTTTCATTTACGGATGATCCGCAGACTGTTGTGGAGGCTATAAAGTCTGTTGCGGAATTGGCTGATGAAGTAGATGGCACAGAGTCAAGCGGAAAAACTTATGATTTCGATAAAAACGGAGAAAACTATAACTTGTCTATATCGACATCTGCCGATGAAGGAAATGAAATTATCGGTTCAATGCTTGTTAACGGCGGCGAATTTAAGACTTCAAAAGGAATCGGTATAGGAAGCAAGGCAGAAGAGGTAGAGGCAGCTTATGGCAATCCTAATGAGAGGACTAAGCTTAAAAAAGAAGAAATATATGCATACAGATGCGACGGTTATAGCTTTAGCTTCACAATAAAAGGCGGTCAGGTAAAAAGCATTTTGTACAGTAACTCAAATTTCCACGGATAAGTGATAATTAGTTGATATGCAGCTACAGAACTCCTGTAGCTGCTTTTTATATGTAGAAAGTTGAATAGTTTATGCAAATCTGTTACAATGTACAACGGACTTTTGCTAAATAAAAGGGGTCAGTATACCCTTTTTTAGGGAGAAATAAAGAGATGAGTATTATTAACAAAATAATAGGAACACATAGTGAGAGGGAGCTTAAGAGAATCCGCAGCACGGTTGACTCTATAGAGGCTATGAGGCCTATAATGCAGTCTTTGTCAGATGAGGAACTTAGAGGAAAGACTGAAGAATTTAAAAAGAGACTTGCCGAGGGCGCAACGCTTGATGACATCATGCCTGAGGCATACGCAGTTGTTCGTGAAGCAGGTAAACGTGTACTTGGAATGGAGCACTTCAGGGTACAGCTTATTGGTGGAGTTATCTTGCACCAGGGCCGTATCGCAGAAATGAGAACAGGTGAAGGTAAGACACTCGTAGCCACACTTCCTTCATATCTGGATGCACTTGAAGGAAAGGGCGTAAACGTCGTTACGGTAAATGATTATCTTGCAAAGCGTGATGCTGAGTGGATGGGTAAGATTCATGAATTCCTCGGACTTACGGTAGGTGTTGTACTTAACAGCATGAATTCTGAGGAAAGAAGAGCAGCTTACGCTTGTGATATTACATATGTTACAAACAACGAGCTTGGGTTTGACTATCTTCGTGACAACATGGCTATCTATAAGGAACAGTGCGTTCTTCGCGGACTTAACTACGCGATCATCGATGAGATTGACTCAATCCTTATCGACGAAGCAAGAACACCCCTTATTATTTCAGGCCAGTCTGATAAGTCCACAAAGCTCTACGAGGCTTGCGACATTCTTGCAAAGCAGATGACCAGAGGTGAAGACATGGAAGACCTCTCTAAGATGGATGCCATCATGGGCATTGAGAGAGAGGAAACAGGTGACTTCATCGTAAATGAGAAGGACAAGATCGTTAACCTTACCGAACAGGGTGTTGCCAAGGTTGAGAAGTTCTTCCATATCGAGAACCTTGCAGATCCCGAGAACCTCGAGATTCAGCACAACATTATCCTTGCTCTCAGAGCAAATAACTTAATGCAGAGAGACCACGACTATATTGTTCAGAATGATGAAGTTCTTATCGTTGATGAATTCACAGGTCGTGTTATGCCGGGACGTCGTTATTCAGACGGACTTCACCAGGCAATAGAGGCAAAAGAGCACGTTAAGGTTAAGAGAGAGTCCAAGACTCTTGCAACTATCACATTCCAGAACTTCTTTAACAAGTTTGAAAAGAAATGTGGTATGACAGGTACTGCTCTTACAGAAGAAAGAGAATTCCGTGATATCTACGGAATGGACGTTATTGAGATTCCTACAAACGAACCTGTTATCCGTAAGGATCTTCAGGATGCAATGTACAAGACCAAGAAAGAGAAACTCAAGGCTATCTGTGATGCCGTAGAAGAGGCACACAAGAAGGGACAGCCTGTTCTTGTAGGTACAATTACAATCGAGGCTTCGGAAGAACTCAGTAAGCTCCTTAAAAAGAGAGGAATCCAGCATCAGGTACTTAATGCGAAGTTCCATGAGATGGAGGCTGAGATCGTTGCTGAGGCAGGTAAGCACGGCGCTGTAACAATCGCTACAAACATGGCGGGCCGTGGTACCGATATTAAGCTTGATGAAGAAGCAAAGGCAGCAGGCGGACTTAAGATAATCGGAACAGAGAGACACGAGAGTAGACGTATAGATAACCAGCTCCGCGGACGTTCAGGACGTCAGGGGGATCCCGGTGAATCTAAGTTCTACCTTTCACTTGAAGATAATCTTATGAGACTCTTTGGTTCAGAGAGACTTATTGCTATGTTTAATGCGCTCAAAATTCCCGATGGTCAGGAAATCGAGCATTCATCACTTTCTAAGGCTATTGAGACTGCACAGAAGAAGATTGAGTCCAACAACTACGGAATCAGAAAGAATCTTCTTGAGTACGATCAGGTTAACAATGAGCAGAGAGAGATTATTTATGCTGAGCGTAAGAAAGTTCTCAACGGAGAATCCATGAGGGATGCTATTTACAAGATGATCACGGATATCGTTGAATCATCTGTTGAGACTGTTGTCGGTGAGGAGAATGATTCAGATAATTGGGATTTCAACGAGCTCAATGAGATCCTCCTTCCTACAATTCCTCTTAAGAAGATCAACAGAGGACGTATTGATAATCTTACAAAGTCAGGTCTTATCCAGCAGCTCAAGGAAGAGGCCGTTAAACTCTATGAGGCTAAGGAAGCAGAATTCCCTGAGCCCGAGACAATAAGAGAGATTGAGCGAGTAATTCTTTTGAAAGTAATCGACAGAAAGTGGATGGATCACATTGACGATATGGATCAGCTTCGTCAGGGAATCGGTCTTCAGGCATACGGCCAGAGAGATCCTAAGCTTGAGTACAAACTCGCAGGTTACGAGATGTTTGATGATATGACTAAGGGAATTAAGGAAGATGCAGTCAGACTTCTTTTCCATGTTCATATCGAAGAGAAGGTAGAGCGTGAGCAGGTTGCCAAGGTTACAGGAACCAATAAGGATGATTCAGCTCAGAAGGCTCCCGTTAAGAGAGTCGAAGCCAAGGTTTATCCCAATGATCCCTGCCCTTGCGGAAGCGGCAAGAAATATAAGAATTGTTGCGGCAGGGTATAAGTGATACGTTTGGGCAAAAGAAATACCGATGAAATCAAACGTATCGCGAATAGGACATAGGAGAACACAATGGTAATACTTGATCAAATGAAAGTTGAAATTCAGAATCTCAGAGGCACTCTTGAAGAAGTGACAGCGTCTCTTGATCTGGATAATAAGAAAAAGATAATAGAAGAGCTCAGCCGTGAGATGGAGGAGCCCGGATTTTGGGATAATGCCGAGAAGGCAAACAAGAAGACAAAAGATCTTAAGAATATGCAGGACCTTGTTGCAGGGATTGATCAGCTCAACAAGCAGTACGGAGATATAATCGACCTCATCGATATGCAGAACGCAGAGGGCGTTGACGATGATGATATGGCTGCAGAGATCAGATCTGAGCTTGATGATTTTGAGAATACTCTCGAGAATATCAGAATCAGCAATCTTCTTAACCAGCCTTATGACAAATATGATGTAATTCTCAGACTTAACGCCGGTGCAGGCGGAACAGAGGCTTGCGACTGGGCAAGCATGCTCTATCGTATGTATACAAGATGGGCAGAAAGAAAAGGCTTCACAACCGAAGTTCTCGATCTTCTTGACGGAGACGAAGCAGGTATCAAATCTGTTACATTCCAGATTTCGGGAACAAACGCGTACGGACTTCTTAAGTCTGAGCACGGTGTTCACAGACTTGTTCGTATCAGTCCTTTCAATGCACAGGCTAAGAGACAGACTTCTTTCGTATCATGTGATGTAATGCCTGATATCGAGGAAGATGTTGATATCGAGATTAACCCTGATGATCTCAGGATTGACACATATCGTTCAAGTGGTGCCGGCGGACAGCACATCAACAAGACATCATCCGCTGTTCGTATCACACATATTCCTACAGGTGTTGTAGTTGCCTGCCAGAATGAGCGTTCACAGTTCCAGAACAAGGACAAGGCTATGCAGATGCTTAAAGCAAAGCTCTTTATCATGAAGCAGGAGGAGAATCAGGCTAAGCTTGACGGAATCCGTGGAGAGGTAAAAGACAATGCTTGGGGAAGCCAGATCCGTTCTTACGTGCTTCAGCCTTACACAATGGTAAATGACACACGTACAGGCTTTAAGGCATCAAACGCAGACGGCGTACTTGACGGAGAACTCGATCCGTTCATCAATGCATACCTCAAGTGGCTCGCAACCGGCGGAAAGCCTGTTGGGGATACATCTGAGGAGTAAGAATTTACTCAGCTATAAAAATACAAAATCATAGTATATAAGAGTTTCAGGGACGCTTTCGCTCCCCTCGCTTCGTAGCGGTACTAATGCCACAGAAGACGTGGCATAAGTACCGACGAGCTCAGAGGCCCGTTCAACTCTTATATACTATGATTTTTTACGTTGTAGAGATGAGAAAGTGATGCAAGAATATATTTTTAAGTGTTGTGAAATGAACAAATGATTTAGTATGTAGTTAAGTACAGTGTGAGAATATGCAGTAACCAAACAGGCAGATGTATATAATCTTTTGCGAATTTGTGCTACGGAAATGAGACCAAGTAATCGTGAGTGCCTTTGCACGAATCGATTACTGTTTTGGGCTCATTGGAGTGTTTAGCACAACCTGAGCAAAAATTATATACATCTGCCTGTTTGGTTACGTCACATCTTCACTACACCACAACCACACTGTTGCGGCCGGAGTTCTTGGCTTTGGTGAGGGCATTGTTGACGTTTTGGATTGTCTTGGAGAAGTCGCCGGTGTATTTGGAAACTCCGACGGAAATGGTGAACGGAACGGGGGAGTCTTCGGCTTTTTCTATGTCTTGGCGGAATTGCTCCATGCGGGCGCATGCGTTGTTGATGTCACATTTTTTGAATATGACGATGAACTCTTCGCCGCCGAAGCGGATAACGTAGTCGTCGGAATGAGTTTCTTTTGAAAGTTTCTGGCCCATGTAAAGGAGGGTGAGGTCGCCTGTGTAGTGGCCGTGATCGTCGTTTAGTTTCTTGAAATTATCTATGTCGAGCATCGCGATCGCAATGGGCTCTTCCATGTTTATCAGAGCGTTTTTCGTGACGATTTTTTCCAGAAGATGTCTGTTGTAAACCTGAGTGAGCGGGTCTGTGATCATTGCAAGTTCAAGCTTCTGACTGAGCCTGTAGTGGTCAAGATATATGAAAGTCAGGATCATGTGTGAGAAGATTACTGCAAGTCCGCACGGGATCGTGAGTATGATTATGACGGGAAGATTTTCATAGTGAATAATAAAGTGTGAGATAAGGATCTCAATCAAGAAAATGATATATGAAAAAACTATTTCCCTTAGTCTTGCCACAAAGCCCACAATAAGAAAGATGAGATTCATTATGAGGAAGAACTCACTTGCGAGGGTCTTGTTGCCGAGGGCATAAGTTGTAAATATGGTGGCAACAATAATGGAATGAACAAGAAAGTAGTCTGCCGTTAGTATGGCTGTTCTGCTGTGAAAGAAATGGAGCGATACAAGGAACAACAAAAGGATACCCAATACCGTTAGCCTCGGTATGAGCGTGGGAATAATACTGCCGTTAAGCAGATAATCGGGAACTATGTAAAAAACTGAAAGAATAGTTCCGACTACCAGGCATACCCATACATACTCCTGATAGTAGTCGCACTTTGACTGATAGAAGTCCGCTAAATCGTCTTTGGTCATAGTGCGATAATCTTTGTATCGATTGATTGACGTTTTGACGTTTGCGAATATTCTCATTTTCACATCTCCTATTTCAATTTTACTAGGAAATTGTTCAGAGATAAAGAAAAAAATTAAATTTTTATAAAAATTGATTCATTAATTGATACAGGCCTAGAAAATCGGCTGTACGTCTTTGATTTCATTATCTTCAACTTTAAAAGACCAGAGAGCATGGTCTGCAAGGCGGTGCTCTGTAAGGAAATATGTGTCGCCTACCGAAGACATGTAGTAAGGCGTTCCGCCACCAAGGAAATACGTCGAGTATATGTCCTCGTACTCTCCGGCAGCAAGGTCTTCAAGGGACTTTGTGCGCACGATTGTTGCAACATCCTGATTTCCTGCTTTATCCGTAGAAACAGAGATATAGTAGTAATCCTGTATCCTGGTTATCTGAACCATTCCGGCAAGTTCATCGGGAACAGCGTAGACCTGCTTGATTTCAAACGTTGCAAGGTCGCATTGAAGGACGGTTGCCTCGGCACCTTCTTCGGAAACGCCGGAAACAAGGTAGATATCACCGTCGATTATAGAGAATGAACGGATATAGATGCCGTCAAGCGAATCGATTTTTCTTTTGTCCGTGAGATAAACTCTGTTTGTGGAATCGTCAGTTCTAAAGCAGAAGAGTTCTCCCGTCATTGAGCTCCACACGTAGAAAGTGTCGGTGGCTTCGTCGTAGACCGTGTAGTGTGGGCGTATTCCGATGTCGTAGAAACTCTGTGTGTGGATGAATTTATCATCGACTTTTTCAAAAATAAGAACGCGGTTGTTGTCTGTATCATCGATCATATAGACATTTCCGTCACTTGCGATCGTGTGAGGTCTTGTGGCGTCGGATGTCATGATGTCCCATTCTTCAAGGGGCTTTTCGAGTGAATCGGAGTAGATCACTCTGTTGTGGTAACAGTCAACTATAAACCAAATATCGTTAATCTGCGTGACGTAAGTCGGAACGCTGAGTTTAGAGTCGTAATTTTTGATGGGAGTATATTCGGAAGCGGCTGCGGCGGGATCTTCACCGGCGCTTGTAAGAGAAGATTCTTCGATAAATTCTTTGTTGTCAAAGGGAGCAGGTGCGGGAGCCGGAGTTCCCATTGCTTTTTGAGCGCTTACTTCTGCGGATGCAGTAGGTTTTGAACAGCCAAAACAGGCCGGCAATACTACAAAAACCAAGCTCAATATACAAATATATTTTTTACCAAAAAACTTTTGAATCATTTATCTTTCCACCAAATTAAGTCATTAAATACAATTCTACAATAATACACTTTTGCGGGCAATAAATTATAGAAAGACATAGCATTTTAATGTAAAATTGATACGTAATCACATGACTGCATTACATAAGTGTGGAGGGGGAATATGATAACAATCAGTCTTTGTATGATAGTTAAGAATGAAGAGGAGAGTCTTGGCAGATGCCTTGAGAGCCTTAAGGGGATTGTTGACGAGATGATTGTTGTGGATACGGGCTCTGAGGACAGGACTGTTGAGATTGCCAAGGAGTACGGCGCCAAGGTCTACGACTTTAAGTGGACGGGAGATTTCAGCGAGGCGAGAAATTATTCTTTTTCACTTGCAACATGTGACTATATATATTCCGCGGATGCGGATGAGGAGCTGGATGAGGACAACAGGCAGAGATTTATTCAGCTCAAAAAGGATATTGAAGAACTTGATATCGATATCGTTCAGATGTATTATTGCAATCAGTTGTCATTCAGAACGGTTTACAACTATGACAGAGAACTTCGCCCGAAGCTCTTTAAGAGAGTCAGGAGCTTTAAGTGGGAGGACCCGATTCACGAGCAGGTTGCCATAGACCCGGTTATCTGCAACAGTGAGGTCGAGATCATACACAGGCCAAAAGAGAACCATGCATCGCGCGATCTGTCTTCTTTCAGAAAGGCTGTGGAAAGCGGAAGGCGCATTTCCAAGAGACTTCACGGAATGTACGCCAGGGAGCTCTTTATGGCGGGCACCGATGATGATTTCATCAAGGCAAAAGATTTTTTTGCGGAAGCTGTAAAAGACAGTACCAGGAGTGTTGATGAGGTCAAGGAGGCGAGCTGCGTGCTTGCGCATATTGCTGTTCTTGAAAAAGATGCTGAGGCACTTTTAAAGTATTCTCTTAAGGATGCTGCGACCGAGATGTGCAGTGAGATGTGCTGTGAGCTCGGGGAATATTATTTTGGAAAAGATGACTATGACGAAGCTATAGTCTGGTTCTACAATGCGGCGTACGAGTGTGCCAGCATTTTGGATATTAAGACAAGCAAGGAAATTCCGAGGCTTGCGCTTGCAAAGTGCTACAAGGCGCTTGGCAACGAAGAACAGGCGGCTGATTATGAGAAAGAGGCTGCCGAGATAGAGAAAGGTGAATGATGTTAGATTTTTACAAAGGGAAAAGAGTGCTCATAACGGGCCACACGGGATTTAAGGGAAGCTGGCTTTCCAAGATCATGATAATGGCCGGGGCCGATGTCTACGGATATTCTCTTGCACCTTCTGAGGGAAAAGAGAATCTGTATGAGATTTCCGGTATTGCGAATGAGATGGACTCGCATATCGGCGATATTAGGAATTTTGAGGAATTAAAAGAGTATTTTGATAAAGCAAAGCCTGAGATTGTTTTTCATCTTGCGGCTCAGCCGATTGTAAGGGATTCCTACAAGGATCCGCGATATACATATGAAACAAACGTGATGGGCACCGTAAACGTGTGTGAATGCGTAAGGAACTGCCCGAGCGTTAAGTCTTTTTTGAATGTTACCACGGATAAGGTTTACGAGAACAATGAGTGGGTATGGGGGTACAGAGAGGATGAGAAACTCGACGGATTCGACCCGTATTCGAACAGTAAGTCGTGTTCTGAGCTGGTAACACATTCTTATATAAATTCATTTTTTAACGAGCTTGGAATAGCGGTATCTACCGCAAGAGCCGGAAATGTCATAGGCGGAGGTGATTTTGCCAACGACAGACTTATTCCGGATTGTGTGAGAGCAGCGGAGAAGGGTGATGATATAGTGCTCAGAAATCCCGACTCCACAAGACCTTTCCAGCATGTGCTCGAGGCGCTTTCGGCGTATATCCTTCTTGCACAGAAGCAGTATGAAGATAAGTTCTATGCGGGCTACTACAATGTCGGACCAAACGATGACGATGCGGTGACTGCGGGCAGACTTGCGGGAGCTTTTGTGGATTCCTGGAACAAACTTGTTTCTGAAAATGCGGGTAATAAGGCGTTTAAGGGACATGGCATAAAGATCGTGATAAGGCCTGACGGCGGTCCTCACGAAGCAAGTTTCTTAAAACTTGACTGTTCCAAGATAAAGAGTAGACTTAAGTGGTCGCCAAAATGGAATATTGACGACGCAGTGGCAAAGACAGCAGAGTGGACATGCGCTTATTTTAAGGGCGAAGCCGTAGAGTGCATGACAGACCAGATAAAAGAGTATTATAAACAGGTATAGGAGAAAAGAGTAAAAGATGAGTAACAGCGAGCAGCAGGCAAGGGAGCAGATTTTGAACCTTGTTGCGGATTATTATAACCGCTTTTTGAAAAAAGATAACGACAGTTTCACCGAGGGAGACAGAATTCCTTATTCGGGAAGGGTTTTTGATGAGAAGGAAGTTATAAATCTTGTGGATTCTTCACTTGATTTTTGGCTTACCGCAGGAAGATACACCGATGAATTTGAAAAGAGATTTGCGGAGCTTTTGAATGTAAGATTTGCAAGCCTTGTAAACAGCGGATCTTCAGCCAATCTTATTGCTTTTATGGCACTTACGGCACCTGAACTCGGTGACAGACAGATAAAGAGAGGCGACGAAGTGATTACCGTTGCCTGTGGATTCCCCACAACGGTCGCACCTATCATGCAGTACGGCGCAGTACCTGTATTTGTTGATGTTACCGTTCCTCAGTACAATATTGACGTTACGATGCTTGAAGAGGCGCTCAGTCCTAAGACAAAAGCAGTAATGATCGCACATACACTTGGTAATCCGTTTGATCTCAAGGCAGTAAGAGAGTTCTGCGATAAGCACGGACTCTGGCTTGTTGAGGATAACTGTGATGCGCTCGGTTCTGAGTATACTATTGACGGAAAGACAGCATTTACGGGAACATGGGGCGATATAGGAACATCAAGTTTCTATCCTCCGCACCACATCACGATGGGTGAAGGCGGATGTGTATATACGGACAATGCTCTTCTTCACAGACTTGTTAGAAGTTACAGGGATTGGGGGCGCGATTGTATCTGTCCTCCCGGAAAAGATAATTTCTGCGGTCACAGATTTGATGGTAAGTTTGGTGAACTTCCCGTCGGATACGATCACAAGTATGTTTACAGCCATCTCGGATATAACCTTAAGGCTACGGATATGCAGGCGGCAGTCGGATGCGCGCAGCTTGATAAACTCATCGGTTTTGCCGATGCCAGAAGAAAGAACTGGAAGAGCCTTTATGAGAAGCTTGAGTGTCTTAAAGACGTTCTTATTCTTCCCGAGCCCGCTGAGAACAGCAATCCTTCATGGTTTGGATTTATCATGGGCGTAAAAGAGGGAGCTAAGGACGGAAACGGCAACGAACTTACAAGAAATGCCATTACCAAGGCTCTTGAGGATAACAACATTCAGACAAGACTTCTCTTTAGCGGAAATGTCACAAAGCATCCTTGCTTCGATGAGTTCGTTTGCAAGAAGAGTGTGGATGATGCCGGTGATTACAGAGTTGTTGGAGATCTGTCCGTGACAGATTATGTTATGAACAATGCGTTCTGGATCGGAGTATATCCGGGGCTTAACGATGGCAAGATCGAGTTCATGGCAAACGTGATAAAGAAAGCTTGCGGGAAAGCGTAATAAATATGAAAAATAATGGTAAGATTGCCATAGTGACAGGTGCCTTTGGATTTGCGGGAGCTAATCTGACAGAGCACCTGTTAGATTATGGGTATAAAGTTTATGCGATAGGAAGAAAAGGCTCATCTCACAATGACAGGTTTTCTGAGGGCGAGTCTTTGAAAAAAGTGCTCATCGATATGGAAGACTACGACAAAATATGCGGTTATATCGATGACGATGATATAAGCGGTGCGGAAGCGATAGCTCTTTTCCATCTGTCATGGGGAGGGGCAAGAGACGATTTTGATACTCAGAGGCGGAATATAGACGCATCTCTGCTTCTGCTTGATTCTGCCTGCGATATTAAAGATAAATGCCTTAAAAGCAAAAATATGGACGTTTCGATAAGGGTAATCGGCATAGGGTCACAGGCTGAGTACGGAGTTAAGAGCGGACCCATAACGGAAGATCTTCCGCTTGAGCCGTTTACAGCCTACGGAAGTTGCAAGGCAGCAGCTTATTATCTGACTGAGTCAAAAGCAAGGATCCTTGGAATCGACTTTATCTGGGGAAGAATATTCAGTCTTATCGGAAAATATGAACCCTCAGGCCGAATGCTTCCCGATGTTGTAAGGAAACTTGCGGCGGGAGAGGGAGTAAGTCTCAGTTCCTGCGAGCAGTACTGGGATTATCTCGATGCGGGAGATGCCGCGGATGCGATAATAGCTCTTTTTGAAAAAGGAGTGACCGGAGAGGTCTATAATATCGCAAACGGTGACTGTGACAGATTAATGAATTTCGTAAAAAGAGCCGCAAAGTGTGTCGGAGCGGATGAGAGCCTAATTAGCTACGGCAACAGAGCCAATCCTTTTGTTTCACTTGAAGTCTCAGGTGAAAAGATAAAAAAAGACACGGGCTGGGAGCCTAAAGTCAGCTTTGAAGAGTCAATAAAATATTATCGATAGACAAAACACTTTATAACGTCATCGCGCTTGACATTATTTTTTGCAAAAGATACCATAAATGTAAGTATAAGGTGATCCGCGGTGTTCGCAAAAAGTAGCAGGGGTGGGGAATAAAATGTATGAAAAGCTGACGGAACTTATAGCGACAGGCGACTATAAGGAAGCGTTATACGAATTTC
This sequence comes from Butyrivibrio sp. AE2005, assembly GCF_000686965.1. Lineage (NCBI taxonomy): Bacteria > Bacillati > Bacillota > Clostridia > Lachnospirales > Lachnospiraceae > Butyrivibrio > Butyrivibrio sp. AE2005. The sequence continues at coordinate 98,934 of NZ_JMMD01000007.1, read as the reverse complement.
AGGAAGAATATTTACATATTGGTGAAAAAGAGCCGAAGGACGCAGCTAAGCTGTGTCTTTTGGAGGCTTCTCTATGGGAAGCGCTCGCAGACTCAACGGCTGAATATGATGCAATAGCTCGAGGAATTGCCTATGACGGGGGCAACTACGAGCTTTTTTATATGCTCGGATTATATTATGCAGACATCAATGTCAACCTGTCGTACCTTACTCTGGAAACGGCTTTGATGTACTGCGATGATGAAAATGACAGTGAAGTCATTAAGGAGGCAATGAGGGGGCTTGAGCAGAGCCGCACGCTCAGAGTCAGGAAGCTCAGCTTTATGATATTGTCGCACAATGACCTGGATCTTTTGAAAAGATGTATTGACTCGATTGAAAAATATGTGCCTAAGGGGGCATATGAGATCGTGGTTGTGGATAACGCATCTACGGAAGACGGAGTAAAGGAGTATCTCAAAGAAAAGGCAAAGAGCGTAAGTTACAGGTTCAAGCTTATTCTCAACGATGAGAACACGGGATTCCCAAAAGGCTGCAACATAGGTAGTGTGTGTTGTGACAGGAACAATGACATTTTCTATCTTAATAACGATGCTATCCTTACACAGAATGCAGTGCTTTTCATGAGAATGGGGCTTTATGACAACAGAAATGTCGGTGCTGTCAGTGCACTTTCAAACAGTGCGTCACTTCAGGAAGTAACGCCTGAGGAACTGTCCGGATATGCGGGAGAGGAACTTGGCGAGCTCTGGCACAGGAAACTTGGAGTTGACAGAAGTGTCAAGATATTTGAAAGCTATGCCGCTGCGCATTCTTATCCCGTGAAGATGGCATATATCAAGAGGTTCAGGCTTACGGGATTTGCGATGATGCTGTCAAGAGAGGCTGTAAGGTGCGTTGCGGAGGATTATAAAGTTTTTGACGAGCGTTTTTCTCCGGGATATTTCGAAGACGACGATCTTGGAATCAGACTTGCCAGGGCAGGTTTTATACAGTATGTCTGCAAGAATGCTTTTATTTATCACAATGGCGGAACCGGTTTTGCCCAGAATGAGAATGCCATGACCGAGAGCAGGAACAAGTTTATAGATAAATGGGGATTTGATATCTGGGGCTATTCGCTTCCGTGGTTTGAGGCAGCAGATAGTGTTATAGATCTTTATTCAAAGCAAAAAGAGGGCCTTAGAATTCTTGATTTTACCTGCGGTTTTGGAGCAAATGCATCATACATAAAGAGCAGCTGTCCCGATACTTTTATAGCCGGTGTGTGCGCTAACTCATTTGAGGCCGGAATAGCGGGACTTATCGCCGATGACGTTGCGTTCGGAGATGTGAATACCATGAGGCTTCCGTGGGCAGAAAGGTCATTTGACATAGTAATAGCCGAGAGAAAGCATGTTTGCATCGGTCAGATCATGAGATACCTTAAGGCTGACGGTCTTTTCCTCAGTGAGAAGATAAATAACGGGAACGACGAGATGATGGATATCATAAAGTCCAATGCGGATGCGGGATTTGATTCAGAACGTCTGGATAAATTGCTCAGCGAGTGATGTTCAGGCTTTTATGATAAAAAAAGATTATGAGGTGAGTGTGCATGAATTGCCCTAATTGTAAAAGAGTTTTGCCGGATAATATTAACCTGAGAATAAATTTCTGCCCGATGTGCGGAAAGAAGCTTTTTGAAGACGGAAAGGACTATCTGATACAGATTGCGTGCGTTGGACACAGGAGCACGGACGGAAATGTAATGATGGTCTTTCTTGACGAGAAACAGCTGTATGAGGTGAAAGCGGGAGAAACAATATGTTTTGCGGTTAAGGCGGGATTCCATGCGCTTAAGTTCAGACAAAAGATAAGGAGCAAGAATATCACGCTTTTGGTTAACTCGGGATATGCGATAAAAGCGGCCTACAATACGGTATCGGGGCTTATCGAGACCAATGTCGTTAAATTTGACGACGATGACGAGGAAACATCCGAGAGAAGGATCAGAGAAGCCGATCTTACGGCGCCTGTTATGGAGTCTGAGACGGGCGCACGCGGCTTTGATTCGGTTCTTGGGGTTGATGACCCGGAATATGAGGTAAAGGCTACTGAAGGCTTTAAAGAAGGCATACTCAGTATCTACTCGGAACGCCTTGAATTCAAGGGGAATAATGATATGGCCAAGGAGGTCATTGATTTTAAAAATATAGTCTCGGTGAAAAAGAAAATGGGTACGATTGATATTTTGTGTGACGGAAATATTCACAAAATATACAGCATTCCGAAAGATATATACAACGAGGTTATGTCATTTTTAAACAATAGAATTGAAGATGTGCGTGGAATATAGGGTTCCGGCTATTTTATACAACAGAAAAACATTAAAAAATTTACGACAAATAGTACTTGCGTACTATTTGTTTTTTCGTATAATAATATATAGAAATCCTAGGCAATATCGGAAGATTTTGGAGGGGGTGAACGGGAAAAAGTCTCATATTTTAACAATAAAATGTGATAAATGTGTGAACACTTTCGCAAAAAAATGTTTCCTCCTACAATTTCGTTAAATTGCCGAAAAAGTGTCGTTATTCTTAAGAAAATTTTAGCAGGTAATTTTCTTAAAAAGGAATGACGAAATAACGTCTATGTGATAGACTAGGGGATGCAAAAGAAAAGAGACGCAAAAGAGAAAAGATTTAGGAGGTTATGCAACATGACAAAAGCTGAAATTTTGAAGAAGGAAATTCTTCTGCAGTATAAGAGCGTAAGACAGTTTGCTATAGATATGTCTATACCATACAGCACATTGGTTACAGCACTTGATAGAGGAATTGAGGGAATGGCTTACGGAACAGTTATCAAAATGTGCGATCGTTTGAATCTTAACCCTGTTGATTTTTCAACACTTGAGCAGGGTGCAGATCTTGGAAAGAAGATCGTTGAGAACCGTGTAATGCAGCAGTATGTTAAGCTTAACAAAGCGGGACGTAAGAAGATTCTTGATATGATGGGTGATTTTTCACAGTTAGACAAATATCAGGCTGACTGATACGGACTTAAACAAAAAATTAATAAGCGGGACAGAGAAGACAAAATCTTCTTTGTCTCGTTTTTCATTTTCAAAGAAAAGAGTTGAAGATCAACTCTTTATTTGTGCCAAAAGCCGATAGAGGGTATAATAGGGGAATATCAGAGAAAGGAAAAGCATGAGCTAAGTGAATATCATGCAATCGGGGATATGAAATACGATTATTTGGTAGTTGGGGCCGGACTTTTTGGTGCGGTTTTCGCACATGAGATGGCGACTAAGGGCAAAGATGTGCTTGTGATAGACAGAAGAGAGCATATCGGCGGAAATATCTATACAGAGAATAAACTTGGAATAAATGTGCATAAATACGGAGCGCATATTTTCCACACATCGGACAAAGAGGTTTGGGAATATGTGAACAGATTTGCGGAGTTCAATAACTATATCAACAGTCCTGTCGCTGTTTACGGAGATGAGCTCTACAATCTTCCCTTTAACATGAATACTTTCAGCAAAATGTGGGGGATAAAGACTCCTGATGAAGCTAAAGAGATCATAGATAAGCAGGCAAAAGAAGAGATTGCAAGGATAAATAAGGAAAAGGGAACAGATTCTTTTTCTGCCGACAATCTCGAAGAGCAGGCGCTCAGCCTTGCGGGAAGAGATATCTATGAGAAACTTGTTAAGGGCTATACCGAGAAGCAGTGGGGAAGAGACTGTAAGGAACTTCCTGCGTTCATTATAAGACGACTTCCAATGAGATTTATTTACGACAATAATTATTTTAATGACAGATATCAGGGTATTCCTATCGGCGGATATACGGAACTTGTTTCCAAACTCCTTCTTCTCAGCGCAGATTCTGAGAAGGTTTCCGGAACCATAACGGTAAAGACATCCGTTGATTACTATGATTTTGTGAATATGAGCGGAAATGTTCCTGCTGAGCCTTACGCTTCAGTAACAGGCGACAGCTTTGATAAGATCCTCTTTACCGGAATGATAGACGAATTCTTTGGATACAAGCTTGGAACTCTTGAGTATAGGTCGCTCAGATTTGAGACAGAGGAACTTCCCGATGTTGATAACTATCAGGGAAATGCTGTTGTAAACTATACTGAGCGTGAGATTCCTTTTACCAGAATAATCGAGCACAAGCATTTTGAATACGGAACGGGAAAAGGAACGGTTATCACAAGGGAGTATCCGGCAGAATGGAAGCACGGCGATGAGCCTTACTATCCGATGAATGATGATAAGAATAATGAGCTCTTTAAGAAATATACCGAGCTTTCAAAAGAGTTTCCCAATATCCTCTTTGGAGGAAGGCTTGGCCAGTATAAGTATTACAATATGGATCAGGTAATAAGGGAAGCGCTTAACCTTAGTGCAGAGAATGCATAAATAATGCGTAAAGCAGAAGCAGCCCGCCGTTTGGCGAGCTGCTTCTCTATATTAAACAGGCTTCAACAATAATTGTTGAACATCATGCCTGAATACTCACTTGTGATGTACGGTGAAGCCACGTTTTCTTTGGTGTCGGGGTTCTTATAATTAACGACAGGCCTGTCAACGTACTTCATAGGATTTACCGAAATCTCTTTTGCCATCGAAAGAAGTGATTCCGAGAATTTCTTGATGGGCTCAAGTGCGTCGGTGTTATTGCTTGTTGTGACAGCTTCCTTGAGTGTGTCCGGATCTATCGATATTACACCGTCTCCTTCGAGCTTGATTCCGAGTGCTTCGGTATCTTTTATGTGCTGGCGCGCAATCGATATTGCTTCAGACCTGAGCTTGTCGCCTTTGTACTTGGCGTCGTGTTCCTGTGCAGCGTCGTTTACAAAACTGTTGTAGTTGTCGATGAGGGCGGTTATATGGTTTACAAGCGCCTCGTTATCTTTTTTGACACCGACATGTATCGAATCTCCGGGCTCTGTGACACCGTTTAAGTGGATGTCAAACTTGGAGCCGACTGTGAAGTGATTTGAAATGGCTGTTTTCTCGTCGCCGTTTAACGCAAAGTGCGCATTGGAAGCGGGAGCGGAAACCATATCAAGCCCGAGAGCGGCAACAGCACCACTTTTGAGTTCTCCGTCAGTCTCATATATCTCAAACTGGCTGAGTTCTCCGGGGTGGAGACCGGTGTGTTTGGATGAGATCTGAAGCGCAGAGCGGTTATTGGTTCCCTCTAATATTTCGGCTGAAAGACCTATGTCGGCCTTATTTATCAGCTTTTCAAGTTTCTGTAGTACATCTATATTCTTGTCGGCACCGTAAATGCTGAACTGGAATTCAAATTCCTGCTCGCCGACTTTTACATCAAATGAATAATTGTCGGGAGGAAGTACGCTTGATGAATCCGTTGAAAGCATAAGTCCCGTATTTACCTGCTGCGAAGCGAGTTGTGATACTTCGATATCAAAACCTGCCGTTCCGACATCTTCGTTCGGAGTCTTGCCGATGTATGAAGCAACTACCGTATCCGGATCTGTCGAGAAAGCGGAAGTGTGATTCAGGGAAGATTTATCTTCCTGATCGCTAAGGTTAAAGATACTGTTCTGAAGCTGTCTTGCACGCTCTTTTATATCTATTGCGTCAATACGCACATCGTCATCATTTGAAAGTAAATAAAGAGGGGAGTTTTTGTTTATTTTTGCAATCGACTTATACACATCCCTAAGCTCATCCTTACGATGTGCGTCGGCCTGTGTAACATCTTTTGACACGTAGTCCTGTATGAAATGGTTGTAAACACCATTTAGAGATATTCCTGCCATTCGATGCCCCTCCTTTCTTCCTTGATATACGTGCGGTATAATGATTCTGTCATTCCATTGACATCAGACGCACGAGGGCATACTTAGCCACCTTTAGTTACTTACATTTTATATATTATTGTGCAAATGTCAATCGTTTTTTAGTGAAAAAATAGTGAAAAGCGATGATTTAATGGAATATTTATACTATAATAATTTTGTTTTTCTTTTTATCTGAAAATACTAATTTGGGAATAGGAAACATAGTATGTGGACTGTCGATCTTATCGGATTCATTCTGTGCGCGGCCGCAGTAATTCTAATGGCTGCAAATTTTTCATACAGATATAAGGAGAATATGGCAAGTACGCTTCCTGTAGCATATGCGGCTCTGGGGCTTACCATGTATGTTCTTGCCATCATTGGCGCGCTGCGCGGCGTGTTTGTTGAGGCTTCTCTGTATATAGTGCTGAGCGTTATTTCTTTTTTTATGGATAAAAAGAAAAACGCTGAGAGCAAAAGGCTTGAGGCACTTGGGAAAAGTATCTTATCTCCCGAAGTTATCGGACTTGTCGTGACTTCTGTGATAGTGGGCTTTCTTACGTCGGGACTTGCTTTTTCGTGGTGGGATGACATTAATTTCTGGTCACAGGATGCCAAGCAGATTTTTTATCTGAACGGATTTGCGGGAAAGTATGGCAATGTATCGCCTGAGTTTGGTGATTATCCGCCCGCGGGCTCATTGTATAAGTGCCTGTTTCTTTTTACGGGACTTGGTAAGTACAGAGAAAACCTGCAGTTTCTCGGATATTTCGTGACCAATACAATATTCATGATGCCTCTTTTCGGAGTTGTGAAGAAAGCGGCGGATAAGTTCTCTGGGGCAAAAAGGAATGCGCTTACGGTGTTTTGTTTTGCGTCGATGGTTCTTTTCCCCGGAATATTCAACGGAATAATCTACTACGGAACTCCTGCGGATGTGACGATGGGAATCATTTACGGGGCGCTTCTTCTGACACTTTGGAGAGGCAGACGCGGAAATGAGAATTTGAATAATGAAGAATTTTATTATATAAAGATTTTTTTGTACGCATCGGTTCTTCTTTTGACAAAATCGGTCGGAGCAGAGTGGGCGGCATTTGCATTCGTGTTCGGAATTGTTTTTGGGCAAAAGAATATGCGAAAGTACATTGCTTCCGGAGTCGCAAGTTTTATGGTCTACGGCTCCTGGCTTGGATTTTGTTTCATCAACAGAAGAGTTGCCAAGTTGACAGGAGCGGGAATACGCCTTGCAACTTCCGGCGATTACGTGGCTCCTGCGAATACTATTGACAAAGCAGGCTTTTTTATGAAGGGCTTCTGGCTTCTTCCGATGCATGGAGACAGCAATCTTACGATAGATGTTTCGGCGGGCGCAATGCTGACTTTGATGGGATTGTTTTTGACATTTCTTTTTTATAAAAAAGCAGCGGATAAAAAAGATATTGTGAAGCTTGCGATTTTTACCGCGACTACGGCACTTTTGGCTTACGGGATCATCTTTTTGGCACATATATCAATTTTTCAGACTGAAGATCAGTACCTTGATGCCTATGCGATGTCGCTTTCGATTGCCAGATACGGCTGTCCTTTTATGCTTGGCGGGGTGTATCTTTTGGCCGGGGTATTGTATAATGGTGCGGGTAAATTTAAAAAATCAAAGATATTTGCGCTTGCATTTCTTGTGTTTGTCTTTGTGACAGCGGACTACAAGGGATTTCTCTTTTATATAAACGGCTACAGAGATGTGGCGGAGGAAAACAGGGTTTATATAGAGGACATGATCGGTGAAAAAGGAAAACTCCTTGTGGATAACGTGACGGCGGATAAGGAATTGCAAGGCAAGAGAATTCTGGTTATGCGCGACGGACATTCTTCGTACTGGGTCCACAATGCATATATTAACAAGGAGGCATCACCTGTCGCCCTTGTCTATGACGGTTTTATGACTGAATCCGATGATACGGCGTCGATTGGTGATAAACTGCTTGCGAGTCATGCTTCATATTTATACATTGAAGATGATGATGAAATCTCAAAAGATCTTTTCTTACCTCTTTTAAAAGAAGGAAGTAAGTTCGAAAGTTGTAAAATATACAAAATAATAAACAGTGGAAGGGGAGTAACTCTTGAGTAAAGGTGCTGTTCCTATTGTCATTCCGGCATATGAGCCGGGAGAAGAACTTATCAGATTGGTAAAAGAGCTTGTCGAAACAACGACAGAGCCTGTGATCGTGGTTGATGACGGCTCAGATCCCGCAAAATACGGGCACACTTTTGATGAGGTCAGAAAGCTCGGTGCTGTGACCTTGAGAAATGCCGTTAATATGGGAAAGGGAAGGGCACTCAAGGAGGCATTTAATCATTGCATCAATGAGTATGACAATCTTGTCGGTGTTGTTACCGCGGATTCCGACGGGCAGCACTCTGTAAAAGATATCTGCAAGTGCGGTGAAGTTCTGGCGGATAACATCAAGTCGCTCATTCTCGGTGTGAGAGATTTCGGAAAGCCCGGAATTCCTGCAAGAAGTGTGTTTGGAAATAAGACAACAAGCCGTGTCATGAATCTTCTTCTTGGACTTAAGATAAGCGATACGCAGACCGGACTTCGCGGAATCGGCGTGGATTTTATGAAATATCTTTTGACCGAAAAAGGGGAGCGCTTTGAGTTTGAGACAAATATGCTCATAGCCACAAAAGAAAAGGATATCAGCATAATTGAAGTTCCCGTGGATACAATATATCTTGAGGAGAATAAGTCCAGTCACTTTAATCCGCTGCTTGATTCGCTCAGGATTTATGCGGTTTTCTTTAAGTTCCTGCTTTCGTCCGTTTCATCATGCCTTCTGGACATGGTGCTTTTTGGATTCTTCTGCACGGTGCTTGTGAATGCGCCTGTGAAGATGGGGTATATCATGCTTTCTACGATATTGGCGAGAATAATCTCGGCGACATATAATTTCTTCATTAATTATGAAATTGTTTTTTCGGGAGAAAAAGAAAAATCGAAAGCCGCGATTTCTTATTTTGCGCTGGCAGTAGCAATCATGCTGCTTAGCGGATTTTTTGTTACGCTCGGACACAGTATCATGCCTATGATCCCCGAAGTGTGCATAAAGATCGCTGTCGATGGCATGCTTTTTCTTATCAGCTTCTATGTGCAGAGAGAGTTTGTCTATAAATGAAAAAATTCGTTGACGAAGGTATGCCTGTATGATATATTGAGTAGGCGACAAAAGATTTATGTCTTTTTTTTATGCTTAAAAATAAGTTATTTAAGTATTGTTTATTAAACGACTATTACGCCCGGAGGTGAGATAATGCGTACAAGAATTACATTGGCTTGCACAGAGTGCAAAAATCGTAACTATGACACAACAAAGGATAAGAAGACACATCCTGATCGTGTTGAGATGAAGAAGTATTGCCCTTTCTGCAAAGCTCATACTTTACATAAAGAGACAAAGTAATTTTCATCCTTGTATAGGAGGTAGACTGCGGGTATGGAAGAGACCAAGGTAGTAGAGAACAAGTCCAAAACTTCAAATAAATCCGGCAAGTCATTCATTGACAAGATTAGAGGATTTTTTGAAGGCGTAAAAGCGGAAATTGGCAAGATTATCTGGCTTACAAAAGATGATGTTGTTAAGCAGACAACCGCAGTTGTGGTTGCTTCTATTGTTTGCTGTATCTTGATAGCTGTATTGGACTATGCGTTTGAAGAAGGCATTAATCTTTTAATGTCTGTTTCTAAATAATAAGGAGATAATATGTCAGAAGAGATGGAAAAGTCTTTTGAATCTGATGAGGTATTATCAGATTCAACCGCTTCCGCAGACAATGAGGCAGCGGCTGAAACACAGAGTACTGATACGAACGAAAACGCTCATTGGTATGTTGTGCACACATATTCCGGATACGAGAAGAAGGTTAAGGATAACCTTGAGAGTGCCATCATTAACAGACATCTTGAGAATCAGATCTTTGAAGTAAGGATCCCTCTTCAGGATGTAGTTGAAGTTAAGAATGGCGTTCGCAAGAACGTTCAGAGAAAGATGTTCCCCGGCTATGTCCTTGTGAACATGGATATGAACGATGAGACATGGTATGTAGTGCGTAACACACGTGGTGTTACCGGTTTCGTAGGTCCCGGAAGCAAGCCGGTTCCTCTTACAGATGCTGAGATCAAGCCTCTCGGAATCAAGACAGATACAGTTTCTGTTGATTTCGGTGTTGGTGATGAGATTGCAGTTGTAGCCGGAGTTTGGAAGGATACAGCGGGTGTTGTTCAGAGAATGGATTTTGGTAAGCAGACAGCTACCATTAACGTAGATCTCTTTGGACGTGAGACACCTGTAGAAATCAGTTTCGCTGAAGTAAGAAGAATTGACAGCTGATTTGTATAGCAGATCATTTATTTTTTGATATTTAAGTGCGAGAGCGCTTGGATATATAGCCCTGTTTGGGGCATGTCACTGGAGTGGGAGCATCGTTTCCAGGAGATGATGCGCCGACCACATATTTTCAGGAGGTGCCAAAATGGCAAAGAAAGTCGAAGGATACATTAAGTTACAGATCCAGGCTGGTAAAGCAACACCAGCACCACCGGTTGGACCCGCACTTGGTCAGCACGGTGTAAACATCGGTGAATTCACAAAGCAGTTTAACGCACGTACAGCAGACAAGGGTGACGTTATCATCCCTGTAGTTATCACTGTATATGCAGACAGAAGTTTCACATTCATCACAAAGACTCCACCTGCAGCAGTTCTTCTTAAGAAAGCTGCTAAGATCCAGAAGGGTTCAGGAGTTCCTAACAAGACTAAGGTTGCAACTATTTCTAAGGAAGAAGTTAGAAAGATTGCAGAGACAAAGATGCCTGACCTTAATGCTGTTGATATCGAGGCTGCTATGAGCATGATCGCTGGAACAGCACGTAGTATGGGAATCGTAGTAGAAGACTGATGGAGGATGAGAGATGAAACACGGAAAGAAATACTTAGAAGCTGCTAAGCTTATTGATAAGACACAGCAGTATGAAGCCGCTGATGCAATAGCTCTTGTTAAGAAATCAGCAACTGCTAAATTTGATGAAACTGTAGAAGTTCATATCAAGACAGGTTGTGACAGCCGTCACGCTGATCAGCAGATCAGAGGCGCTGTTGTTCTTCCTAACGGAACAGGTAAGACTGTTAAGGTTCTTGTATTTGCTAAGGGAACAAAGCTTGACGAGGCTCAGGCTGCCGGAGCAGATTTCGTTGGTGGAGAGGAACTTATTCCTAAGATCCAGAACGAAGGATGGCTTGATTTCGACGTTGTAGTTGCTACACCTGATATGATGGGTGTTGTAGGACGTCTCGGTAAGGTTCTCGGACCTAAGGGTCTCATGCCTAACCCTAAGGCAGGCACAGTTACTATGGATGTAACTAAGGCTGTTAATGATATCAAAGCCGGTAAGATCGAGTACAGACTTGATAAGGCTAACATCATTCATGTTCCTGTTGGAAAGGCTTCTTTCTCAGAGGAACAGCTTGAGCAGAACTTCAACGCACTTATGGATGCAATTGCAAAGGCTAAGCCTTCATCCGTAAAGGGTCAGTACCTCAAGAGCATCACTCTTGCAACAACAATGGGCCCCGGCGTAAAGGTTGTAGCAAACAAGTATTGATAAACATACTGAATACATTAAAGAACGAGTCTGAGGACTCGTTCTTTTTTTGAGCAGAGCACTTGGCTGAGAGAACCTGCCGAGGTTTTTTCGAGGCTAGTGCGAGCCATGGCGAGCTTAGTGAGAATCCCAGACTTTTCGATATTTTGCTCTCACAATATATTGTGGTATACTCTTTGTTATGAAACAACATTTTGCTAAAAACACAAAAACTTTAAGAAATGCATCGTTCGCATTTGCGGCAACATTCCTGATTGTGGTATTTAGTGGGATTTTTGTAATCGGAATAGTTGCTTTATTCGACGGATCGTCGAGTGATACCGAGAGTATTCTTTCGGTATGGGATGTTATACCCGAAGCAGGTCAGGCAAAAAATGCTGCAATTGCCGGAGATGAAAATGCAGGAAATGCTGCAGAAGTATACGAAGGCGATGAAGCATATTCGTATTCTATAAAGACAAAAGACAAGGATGCTGTGACTATCGGCTTTGCGGGAGATATTCTCTTTGACGACAATTACGCAGTCGGAGAAGCTTTCAAGAAACATGGGGATTCTGTGAGAGGTGTTTTTGGAAAAAAGCTTCTTTCCGAGATGAGAAATGTTGATCTTATGCTCGTCAATAATGAGTTCCCTTATTCGTACGGCGGCGAGCCGCTTCAGGGAAAAACTTATACATTCAGGGCAAGGCCTGAGACAACAAAAGTTTTGAATGAGATGGGCGTTGATATGGTATCGCTTGCAAATAATCATGCATATGATTATGGCGAGCAGGCTCTTTTGGACTCTTTTACAGCGCTTCATGACGCGGGAGTTATCTATGGCGGAGCGGGAAAAAATATTGATGAAGCTTCGCATCCCATATATTATTTGACTGAGAACGGAATGAAGATAGCAATTATCTGCGCAACGCAGATCGAGAGACTTTCTAATCCTGATACGAAGGGTGCAACGGGGGAGTCTCCCGGAGTTTTCAGATGTCTTGATGATTCTCTTTTACTTGAAAGAATCAGAGAAGCAAGAGAGAAGAATGCATTTGTTGTCGTGTTTATACATTGGGGAACGGAGAGCACAACGGAAATAGACTATCTTCAGAGAGATCAGGCAATAGAGATTGCAGATGCGGGAGCTAATCTTATAATCGGATCTCACCCCCATATACTTCAACCGATCGACTATGTAAACGGTGTTCCGGTTGTGTACAGTTTGGGAAATTACATTTTTACTTCCAAAACGCAGGATACATGCATGGTGAAGGCCACAATTCATAATGACGGAAACGTCAATCTTCAGTTTATCCCCGGAATTCAGCAGGGGTGTACGGTCTTTGCGGCAAGCGGAGAGGAGAAGAGACGTATCATGGATTCGATGTGTTCGATGTCGCCCGGAATAAATATGGATGCAAAAGGTAATATCAGTCCCAAATAAGTGTTGACAATACGGCTTATCTGTGTTAAATTATATGAGGTTTTGTGTAGAAACGCAGAACTAAGCCGAAGACAGCAGGTGTTCTATTTATAGAACATAATGTTTATCAAGCGCCTGCCGAGGAAAAGTTAAAGTTTCAGACTTTTCAACTCTCGATGTCTTCGAGAGTTTTTTTTCGGAATTTATTCTAAAAGGAGGTAAAAAAATGGCAAAGGTTGAACTTAAAAAGCCTGTAGTTGAAGAGATTTCAGAGAAGATCAAAGATGCTCAGGCAGTTGTTCTTGTAGATCACCGCGGACTTACTGTTGCGCAGGATACAGAACTTCGTAAGAAGCTTCGTGAAGAAGGCGTAACTTACAAGGTTTATAAGAACACAATGATGAACTTCGCGTTCAAGGGAACAGATTTCGAGCAGCTTGGAGATCTCCTCAACGGACCTAGTGCAATGGCTGTATCTACAACAGATCCTGCAGCACCTGCACGTGTCCTTTATGATTTCGCTAAGCAGGCTAAGGCCCTTGAGATTAAGGGTGGTGTTATAGAAGGTAAATTCTATGACGCAGCAGCAATGACAGAAATCGCTGAGATCCCTTCAAAGGATGTTCTTCTTTCAAAGTTGCTTGGCTCTATGCAGTCACCTATCACAAACTTCGCTCGCGTTATCAAGCAGATCGCAGAGAAGGGTGGCGAGGAAGCTCCTGCAACAGAGGAAGCTGCTCCGGCTGAAACAGCTGAAGCACCCGCAGCTGAGGAAGCTGCAGCTGAAGCACCTGCAGCAGAGTAATCTGTGCAAGGCTACGTAAAAAACGAAACATATAATATTTATGAATAAAACTATACGGAGGTATAAAAATGGCAAAGTTGTCTACAGCAGAAATTATTGATGCTATCAAAGAGTTAACAGTTCTTGAATTAAATGATCTTGTAAAGGCTTGCGAGGAAGAGTTCGGTGTATCTGCAGCAGCTGGAGTAGTAGTTGCAGCAGCAGGCGCTGGCGCAGCAGGTGCTGAAGAGAAGACTGAGTTCAACGTTGAGCTTACAGAGGTTGGTGCTAACAAGGTTAAGGTTATCAAGGTTGTTCGTGAGATCACAGGTCTTGGACTTAAGGAAGCAAAGGATCTCGTAGAGGGCGCTCCTAAGGTAATCAAGGAGAACGCTTCTAAGGCTGAGGCTGATGAGATCAAGGCTAAGGTTGAGGCTGAAGGCGCTAAGGTTACTCTTAAGTAATTTAATCTTTATGCAAATTCAAAGGCGGATTGCTACAAGCAGTCCGTCTTTTACTTTCTTTAAATCAGCTCTTTCAGGGTTCTGTTACTGAAGCTGATAATCTTTAGGCTTCATAAAATCTAAATTTTCTAAAATTTCTGAAAGCAAATATTAAATTTTGCTTGACATGAAGTTTCTATAGAAGTACAATGGATGATGCACTATTATGGTGTAGTGTGTCTTACTGTGCATTTTTATACTGTCTTGCAGGTAAGAGTCTTTATCAATATCAAAAAAACTTAAAGAACGGGGTGAATGTCAATGGAAAAAAACAGATTACATCCTACCGGCTCTGGTAAGAACATCCGAATGAGCTTCCAGCGCCAGAAGGAAGTCCTGGAGATGCCAAACCTGATTGAAGTTCAGAAGAATTCCTATCAGTGGTTTCTCGACGAAGGCTTGAAAGAAGTCTTTGACGATATCTCTCCTATTGAGGACTACAGTGGCAAACTCAGTCTGGAATTTGTTGATTTCAAGCTTTGTGAGGATGAGATTGACAAAAATAAGAATACGATTGAGAAGTGCAAGGAGAGAGATGCAACATTTGCTGCACCTTTAAAGGTAAAGGTTCGCCTTCACAACAAGGAAAAGAACGAATTTACGGAACATGAAATATTTATGGGCGACCTTCCTCTTATGACTGCGACGGGCACGTTCGTTATCAACGGAGCCGAGCGAGTTATAGTCAGTCAGTTGGTACGTTCCCCCGGTATCTACTACGATATCACATACGATAAGGTTGGAAAGGAACTTATAGCATGTACTGTTATTCCTAACAGAGGTGCATGGCTTGAGTATGAAACAGACTCCAACGACGTATTCTACGCGAGAGTTGACAGAACCAGAAAGGTTCCCGTAACAGTTCTTATCAGAGCTCTCGGAATAGGTACAAATGAAGAAATTCTCGAACTCTTTGGTGATGAGCCCAAGATTCAGGGAAGCTTTTCTAAGGACGCTTCATCAGATTATCAGAGCGGCCTTCTTGAACTGTACAGAAAAATCCGTCCCGGCGAGCCTCTTTCAGTAGAGAGTGCAGAGAGTCTTATCAATGCAATGTTCTTCGATTCAAGAAGATATGACCTTGCTAAGGTGGGAAGATATAAGTTTAATAAGAAACTTCATTTCAAGAACAGAATTAATGGTCATGTGCTTGCACAGGACGTAGTTGACGAGCTTACAGGTGAGATGATCGCATCTGCAGGTACTAAGGTTGACCGCGCACTTGCAACAGAGATTCAGAACTGTGCTATTCCTTATGTATACCTTCAGGAGGAAGAGCGCAATGTTAAGGTTCTTTCAAATATGATGGTTGATATTACACACTTCATTGAGTGCGACCCCGCTGAACTCGGAATCAATGAGGATGTTTATTATCCTGTTCTTAAAGAAATTCTTGATGAGTATACAGCAAAGAACGATCCCGAGGGTCTTGCTGAGACAATCAAGAAGCGTGTGCATGAGCTTGTTCCCAAGCACATTACAAGAGAAGACATCATTGCTTCTATCAACTATAACATCAACCTTGAATACGGTATCGGTAATGACGATGATATCGATCACTTGGGCAACAGACGTATCCGTTGCGTAGGTGAGCTTCTTCAGAATCAGTATCGTATCGGTCTTTCAAGACTTGAGAGAGTTGTTCGTGAGAGAATGACAACTCATGATACAGAGGAAGTTTCTCCTCAGATCCTTATCAACATTAAGCCTGTACAGGCAGCTGTTAAGGAATTCTTTGGTTCATCACAGCTTTCACAGTTCATGGACCAGAACAACCCTCTTGGTGAGCTTACACATAAGAGACGTCTTTCAGCTTTGGGACCCGGTGGTCTTTCAAGAGACAGAGCCGGATTCGAGGTTCGAGACGTACACTATACACACTATGGACGTATGTGCCCTATCGAGACACCTGAAGGACCTAACATCGGTCTTATCAACTCACTCGCAAGTTATGCAAGAGTTAATGATTATGGTTTCGTTGAGGCTCCATACCGTAAAGTAGACCAGTCAGATCCTGAAAATCCCAGAGTAACTGACGAGGTTGAATACCTTACAGCAGATGAAGAAGATAATTATCATGTAGCTCAGGCTAATACACCTCTTGATGAGAACGGATACTTTAAGAACAACACAGTTTCCGGTCGTTACAGAGAGGAGACATCAGCATATCCTAAGACTGCATTTGAGTACATGGACGTGTCTCCGAGAATGGTATTCTCAGTAGCTACAGCACTTATTCCTTTCCTTGAGAACGACGATGCTAACCGTGCCCTCATGGGATCAAACATGCAGCGTCAGGCGGTGCCGCTTCTTACAACAGAAGCTCCTGCAGTAGGAACAGGAATGGAGCGTAAGGCAGCTGTTGACTCAGGTGTCTGCGTAGTCGCAAGAAAAGCCGGAACTGTTGACTTTGTTGACAGTAAGCTTATTCAGATGACATATGATGATGGAGAAAAAGAAGAATTCCATCTTATTAAGTTCCAGAGATCTAACCAGAGTAACTGCTACAACCAGAGACCTATCGTATTTAAGGGCGACCATGTTGAAGCAGGACAGGTTATTGCCGACGGCCCTTCAACTTCACAGGGAGAACTCGGACTCGGTAAGAACCCTCTTATCGGTTTCATGACTTGGGAAGGTTATAACTACGAGGATGCTGTTCTTCTTTCAGAGAGACTTGTACGTGACGATGTATTCACATCTGTACATATCGAAGAATATGAAGCAGAAGCTCGTGAGACCAAGCTTGGACCTGAAGAGATCACAAGAGACGTTCCCGGTGTCGGTGATGACGCACTCAAGGATCTTGATGATCGCGGAATTATCCGTATCGGTGCAGAGGTTCGTGCAGGTGATATCCTTGTGGGTAAGGTTACTCCTAAGGGAGAAACAGAGCTTACAGCTGAAGAGAGGCTCCTTAGAGCAATCTTCGGTGAGAAGGCAAGAGAAGTAAGGGATACATCTCTTAAGGTCCCTCACGGTGAGTACGGTATCATCGTTGATGCGAAGGTATTTACAAGAGAGAACGGAGACGAGCTTTCACCCGGTGTTAACCAGGCAGTTCGTATCTATATAGCACAGAAGAGAAAGATTTCCGTAGGTGATAAGATGGCCGGACGTCACGGTAACAAGGGTGTCGTTTCCCGCGTACTTCCTATCGAGGATATGCCTTATCTTCCTAACGGCAGACCTCTCGACATCGTGCTTAACCCTCTCGGCGTTCCTTCCCGTATGAATATCGGACAGGTCCTCGAGATTCACCTTTCACTTGCTGCTAAGGCACTTGGATTTAACATCGCAACACCTATTTTCGACGGTGCTAACGAGATAGATATTCAGAATACTCTTGAGATGGCTAACGATTACGTTAACAGCTCATGGGAAGACTTTGAAGCTAAGTACAAAGATATTGTTGTTCCTGAGATCATGGATTACTTATATGAGAACAGGGATCACAGAGAGCTTTGGAAAGGTGTTCCGATCAGATCGGACGGAAAAGTTCAGCTTCGTGACGGTAGAACAGGTCAGAAGTTCGACAGCCCGACAACAATCGGACACATGCATTACCTTAAGCTCCATCACCTGGTTGACGATAAGATCCATGCTCGTTCAACAGGTCCTTACTCACTTGTTACACAGCAGCCTCTGGGTGGTAAAGCTCAGTTCGGTGGACAGCGTTTCGGTGAGATGGAAGTTTGGGCGCTGGAAGCATACGGTGCTGCATACACATTGCAGGAGATTCTTACAGTTAAGTCTGATGATGTTGTAGGACGTGTTAAGACATATGAAGCTATTATCAAGGGTGACAATATTCCTGAACCCGGAGTACCTGAGTCATTCAAGGTTCTCTTGAAGGAGCTTCAGTCACTCGGACTTGACATCAAAGTTCTTCGCGAAGACAACACAGAAGTTGAAATCAAAGAGAGCGTTGATTATACAGATTCTGATTATCGCACAGAGATCGAAGGCGATAACGCAGGTCGTGACTATGGACAGGAATCATTTGAGGCAAACGGATATACACAGCAGCGTTTCGATGAAAGTGGTGAACTTGTATCGGAAGTTGAGGATTCCGGAAACTTTGATTCAGATGACAGTTTTGATGATTTTGGCGATGCATCTGATGACGAGTGATTTGCAGTAACTAACAAAGCAAAGAAAAGAGGTTACGAATGTCTGATTCAACAATGAATAAAGCAATAAATGAGGCTTCAAGTGGAAGAACAACCCAGCAGCAGACCTATCAGCCGATGACTTTCGACTCAATCAAGATTGGTCTTGCTTCTCCTGAGAAGATCAGAAGCTGGGCTCATAGAATTGATAACGATCCCAAGAGCGGAGAAGTTACCAAGCCTGAAACAATTAACTACAGAACATTAAAGCCTGAAAGAGACGGTCTGTTCTGTGAAAGAATTTTTGGACCTACCAAGGATTGGGAATGTCACTGCGGTAAGTACAAGAAGATTAGATATAAGGGTGTTGTCTGCGACCGTTGTGGCGTAGAGATCACAAAGAGCAGTGTACGTCGTGAAAGAATGGGATACATCGAGCTTGCAGCTCCTGTATCACATATCTGGTACTTCAAGGGTATCCCCAGCAGAATGGGACTTATTCTTGATCTTTCACCCCGTGTACTTGAGAAGGTATTGTACTTTGCTTCTTACATAGTGCTTGATCCCGGTGAGACAACACTTGAGTACAAGCAGGTACTTTCAGAGAAAGAATATCAGGATGCGAGAGAGGAGTGGGGCCCTAAGTTCCGTGCAGGAATGGGTGCCGAGGCTATAAAAGAGCTTCTCCTTGATATCGATCTTGAAAAAGAGTATCAGGAGCTTAAGGAAGGCCTTGATACTTCCAGCGGACAGAAGAGAACAAGAATCATCAAGCGTCTCGAGGTTGTAGAAGCCTTCAGAGAGTCAGGAAACCTTCCTGCATGGATGATCATGGATTGCATTCCTGTAATCCCTCCGGATCTTCGTCCCATGGTACAGCTTGACGGTGGACGTTTTGCTACATCAGATCTTAACGATCTTTACAGAAGAATTATTAACAGAAACAACAGACTTAAGAGACTTCTTGATCTCGGTGCACCTGATATCATCGTTCGCAACGAGAAGAGAATGCTTCAGGAAGCTGTTGATGCCCTCATCGATAACGGAAGAAGAGGAAGACCTGTTACAGGACCCGGAAACAGAGCACTTAAGTCACTTTCAGATATGCTTAAGGGTAAGTCCGGAAGATTCCGTCAGAACCTCCTCGGTAAGCGTGTTGACTATTCAGGACGTTCAGTTATTGTAGTAGGACCTGAACTTAAGATTTATCAGTGTGGACTTCCTAAGGAAATGGCTATCGAGCTTTTCAAGCCTTTCGTTATGAAAGAACTTGTTTCCAGAGGAATTTCACAGAACATAAAGAATGCCAAGAAGCTTGTTGAGAGACTTGATGAGCAGGTATGGGATGTACTTGAGGATGTTATCAAAGAGCACCCCGTTATGCTTAACCGTGCTCCCACACTTCACAGACTTGGTATTCAGGCTTTCGAGCCTATCCTTGTAGAAGGTAAGGCTATTAAGCTTCATCCTCTTGTATGTACACCTTTCAACGCCGACTTCGACGGTGACCAGATGGCTGTACATCTTCCTCTTTCAGTAGAGGCACAGGCTGAGTGTAGATTCCTTATGCTCTCACCTAATAACTTGCTTAAGCCTTCAGATGGTGGCCCTGTAAACGTTCCTACACAGGATATGGTACTTGGTATCTACTATCTTACACAGGAAAGACCCGGTGCTATGGGTGAAGGCAAGTTCTTCAAGAGCGTAGACGAAGCAATTCTTGCTTATGAGAACGGATACTGCACATTGCAGACCAGAATCAAGATCAGGATGGAGAGAAATAAGCCTGACGGAACAGTTGAGAGCGGAATCGTAGAGTCAACTCTCGGAAGATTCCTCTTTAACGAGATCATTCCTCAGGATCTTGGATTTGTAGACAGAAGCAATCCTGAGAATGCATTTAAGCTTGAAGTAGATTTCATGGTTGGTAAGAAGCAGCTTAAGCAGATTGTTACCGCTATGATCAATACACACGGAACATTCGCGACAGCAGAGGTTCTTGATAATATCAAGGCTACAGGTTATCACTACTCAACAAGAGCAGCTATGACCGTTTCAATCGCTGATATGACTGTGCCTCCGCAGAAGCAGCAGATGCTTGATGAAGCACAGGCTACAGTTGATAAGATCGCAACAAACTATCGTCGTGGTCTTATCACTGATGAAGAGCGTTATCGTGCAGTTGTTGATACTTGGATGGAGACCGATAAGGAACTTACAGATGTGCTTCTTGCAGGTCTTGATAAGTACAACAATATCTACATGATGGCTGACTCAGGTGCCCGTGGTAGTAACCAGCAGATCAAGCAGCTCGCAGGTATGCGTGGACTTATGGCTGATACAACAGGTCGTACTATCGAGCTTCCTATCAAGTCAAACTTCCGTGAAGGTCTTGACGTTTTGGAATACTTTATGTCAGCTCACGGTGCTCGTAAGGGTCTGTCAGATACAGCTCTTAGAACAGCCGATTCAGGGTACCTTACACGTCGAATGGTTGACGTATCACAGGAACTTATTATTCGTGACATTGACTGCTGCGCCGATAAGGATGTTATCCCCGGAATGACAGTTAAGGCATTCATGGATGGTAAGGAGACAATTGAGCCTTTGAAGGACAGAATCACAGGAAGATATTCATGTGAGACTATCAAGGACAAGGACGGAAACGTAATCGTTAAGAAGAATCATATGATTACTCCTTCCCGTGCCGCTAAGATCCTTTCAGTAGGTGTTAATGCTAAGGGACAGCCTGTTGAGGCAGTTAAGATCCGTACAATCCTTACTTGCCGTTCACACAACGGAATCTGTGCTAAGTGCTACGGTGCTAACATGGCAACAGGTGAGGCAGTACAGGTTGGTGAGGCAGTTGGTATCATAGCTGCTCAGTCAATCGGTGAGCCCGGTACACAGCTTACCATGAGAACATTCCATACAGGTGGTGTTGCCGGTGGCGATATCACACAGGGTCTTCCCCGTGTAGAGGAGTTGTTCGAGGCAAGAAAGCCGAAGGGACTTGCAATCATCTCAGAACTTGACGGAAGAGCTGAGATCAGAGATACAAAGAAGAAGCGTGAAGTTATCGTAACAAATGATGAGACCGGCGAGTCAAAAGCTTACCTCATCCCTTACGGATCACGTATCAAGGTTCAGGACGGAACAACAATTGAAGCCGGTGATGAACTTACTGAAGGTTCAGTTAACCCTCACGATCTTCTTAAAATCAAGGGAATTCGTGCAGTACAGGATTACCTCTTAAGAGAGGTTCAGAGAGTTTACCGCTTACAGGGTGTTGATATCTGCGATAAGCATATCGAGGTTATCGTTCGTCAGATGCTCAAGAAGGTAAGAATCGACGAGAGCGGAGATACAGATTTCCTTCCCGGAACACTTGTAGATGTGCTTGACTTTGAGGACAGCAATGAAGCACTTATATCTGAAGGAAAGAGACCTGCAGAGGGCAAGCAGGTAATACTTGGTATTACAAAGGCAGCTCTTGCAACAAACTCATTCTTGTCAGCTGCTTCCTTCCAGGAAACAACTAAGGTTCTTACGGATGCTGCTATCAAAGGAAAGGTTGATCCACTTATCGGACTTAAAGAGAACGTTATTATCGGTAAGTTGATCCCTGCAGGTACAGGTATGAAGAGATATAGAAATACTCCTCTTAATACCGACGCAAACTTTGCAGATTCTGAGAAGCTCATTCTTAAGAAAAAGAAGAGAGATTTAGATGACGAAGTAATTGTCAATGATGATGATTTCGACGAGGAAGTTTCTGTATCCGAAGACGAATAATAAAAAAGTTGACATTATTTTGATTTATACTTATACTTTATAATTGCGTGTACTTTCAAAGGGGTGATTTTTTACCCCTTTGTTGTATGCATATATGTTTTACATCAAAACAGGAGGTGAAAGGAATGCCAACATTTAACCAGTTAGTTAGAAAGGGTCGTCAGACATCTGTTAAGAAGTCTACAGCACCTGCGTTGCAGAAGGGTTTTAACTCTCTTCATAAGAAAGCAACTGCAACAGCTTCTCCTCAGAAGCGTGGTGTTTGCACAGCAGTTAAGACAGCAACCCCTAAGAAGCCTAACTCTGCTCTGAGAAAAATCGCCAGAGTACGTCTTTCTAACGGTATCGAGGTAACAAGCTACATTCCCGGAGAAGGTCACAACCTTCAGGAGCATAGCGTAGTTCTCATCCGTGGTGGAAGAGTTAAGGATCTGCCTGGTACAAGGTATCACATCATCAGAGGTACTCTTGATACTGCAGGCGTAGCCGACAGAAAACAGGCTCGTTCTAAGTATGGCGCTAAGAGACCTAAGGCTGCCAAGTAATTTATTAATTGATCTAATTTTTTAAGTGTTGGGATTCTATTCTGTATAGATATAGTAGTAACACGCCTGTATTACGGGCAGTATTATTGTTCTAAAGTTAGAAAACCGCACGTACACTAAATTAGTGAGTACCGATGATTTATAGTAAGCAGTGAAGATATTTCTTCACTAGCGATTCTAAAGGAGGGAAGAACCGTGCCGCGTAAAGGACATATTGTAAAACGTGACGTATTAGCAGATCCTTTATACGATAACAAGGTTGTTACTAAGCTTGTTAATCAGGTAATGCTTGATGGTAAAAAGGGTGTTGCTCAGAAGATCGTATATGGTGCATTTGCACAGGTAGAAGAGAAGGGTGGAAAGCCCGCTCTTGAAATTTTCGAGGGAGCAATGAATAACATCATGCCCGCACTCGAGGTTAAGGCTAGACGTATTGGTGGTGCTACTTACCAGGTTCCTATCGAGGTTAGACCCGATAGACGTCAGGCGCTTGCACTTCGTTGGCTTGTCACATTTTCACGTGCAAGAGGCGAGAAGACTATGGTTGACAGACTCGCTTCAGAGATTATGGATGCATACAATAACACTGGTGCAGCTGTAAAGAGAAAAGAAGACATGCACAAGATGGCAGAAGCAAACAAGGCATTCTCACATTACAGATTCTAATCTGGTGAGATTTCAGATTTTTTAGGAGGAAGAACCTTTGGCTGATAGACAATACCCATTGGAGAGAACCAGGAACATCGGTATTATGGCGCATATCGACGCAGGTAAGACTACACTTACAGAGCGTATTCTTTACTATACCGGTGTAAATTATAAGATTGGTGAGACCTATGAAGGTACTGCTACCATGGACTGGATGGAACAGGAGCAGGAGAGAGGTATCACTATCACATCCGCAGCTACAACATGCCACTGGACACTTCAGGAAAACGGAAAGACTAAGCCCGGTGCTCTTGAGCATCGTATCAATATCATTGATACTCCCGGTCACGTAGACTTTACCGTTGAGGTTGAGCGTTCACTTAGAGTACTCGATGGCGCTGTAGGCGTATTCAGTGCTAAGGAAGGCGTTGAGCCTCAGTCTGAAAATGTTTGGCGTCAGGCTGATGGATTTAATGTTCCACGTATGGCATTCATCAACAAGATGGATATCATCGGAGCAGACTATTACGGAGCTGTAGAGCAGATTCGTAACAGACTTAAGAAAAATGCTATTATGATCGAAATCCCTATCGGAGCTGAGGATCAGTTCCAGGGTGTTATCGACCTTTTCGAGATGCAGGCATACATCTACAATGATGATAAGGGTGAGGATATCACAATCGGTGAGATTCCTGCAGACCTCAAGGATGATGCTGAGCTTTATCACAGCGAACTCGTTGAGAAGATCTGTGATCTTGATGAGGATCTTATGATGGAATACCTTGAGGGTAACGAGCCTTCTAAGGAAGCTCTTAAGGCTGCACTTCGTAAGGCAACTTGCGAATGTAAGGCTTTCCCTGTATGCTGCGGATCAGCACACAGAAACAGAGGTATTCAGAAACTTATTGACGCAGTTATCGAATTCATGCCTTCACCTGTTGATATCCCTGCTTGTAAGGGTACAGACATGGATGGAAATGAAGTTGAGATCGAGTCAACAGACGATGGCCCGTTTGCAGCTCTTGCATTCAAGATTGTCAGCGATCCTTTCGTAGGAAAGCTTGCATTCTTCCGTGTATATCGTGGTACTGCAAACTCAGGTTCATACGTACTTAACAGCTCAAAAGATAATAAGGAACGTCTTGGACGTATTCTTCAGATGCACGCTAACAAGAGATCTGACCTTGATAAGGTATTCTCCGGTGATATCGCTGCAGCAGTTGGTCTTAAGAACACTGTAACAGGTGATACACTTTGCGATGAGAAGAATCCTGTTATCCTTGAGTCTATGGAATTCCCTGATCCCGTTATCGAGCTTGCTATCGAGCCTAAGACTAAGGCCGGCCAGCAGAAGCTTGATGAGGCTCTTCAGAAGCTTGCTGAAGAAGATCCTACATTCAGAGCTCATACAAACTCTGAGACAGGTCAGACAATTATTGCCGGAATGGGTGAGCTTCACCTTGATATCATCGTAGACAGACTTCTTCGTGAGTATAAAGTTGAGGCTAACGTTGGTGCACCTCAGGTTGCTTACAGAGAGGCTCTTACAAAGGCTGTTGATATCGAGTCTAAGTATGCTAAGCAGTCCGGTGGACGTGGTCAGTACGGACACTGTAAAGTTCGTTTCGAGCCCATGGATGCCAACGGAGATAACCTTTACCAGTTTGATAGCGAAGTTGTCGGTGGTGCTATTCCTAAGGAATTCATCCAGCCTATCAGCGAAGGTATCGAAGAGGCTATGAAGGCCGGAACACTTGGTGGATATCCTGTTGTAGGTGTACATGCTACTGTATACGACGGATCATATCACGAAGTCGATTCATCAGAAATGGCATTCCACATTGCCGGATCAATGGCGTTCAAGGATGCTATGGCTAAGGGATCACCTGTACTTCTTGAGCCTATCATGAAGGTTGAAGTTACAATGCCTGAAGAGTACATGGGAGATGTTATCGGTGACGTTAACTCTCGTCGTGGACGTGTAGAAGGAATGGATGATCTTGGCGGCGGAAAGATCGTAAGAGCTTATGTTCCTCTTGCTGAGATGTTCGGATACGCTACAGATCTTCGTTCAAGAACACAGGGTCGTGGTAACTACTCAATGTTCTTTGAAAAATATGAGCCCGTTCCGAAGAACGTTCAGGAGAAAGTTCTTTCGAATAAGGGAAAATAAATATTGATTAAACGCTAAAGTTTGGCTATAATCGATATAGTATGTGAAATTATGTATGTAAATGTTACTCTTAACATTTAACCTTAAGGAGGATATTTAGAAATGGCAAAAGCTAAATTTGACAGAAGCAAACCGCACGTTAACATTGGAACAATCGGACACGTTGACCATGGTAAGACAACACTTACAGCTGCAATCACAGCAGTACTTGCTGATAGAGGATTCAGCCCTGCAGTAGCATTCGATCAGATCGATAAGGCTCCTGAAGAGAAAGAGCGTGGAATCACAATCAACTCAGCTCATATCGAGTATGAGACAGAGAAGAGACACTATGCTCACGTTGACTGCCCTGGCCACGCTGACTATGTAAAGAACATGATCACAGGTGCAGCTCAGATGGATGGATCAATCCTTGTTGTTGCTGCTACTGACGGTGTTATGGCTCAGACAAAGGAGCACGTTCTTCTTGCTCGTCAGGTAGGTGTTCCTTACATCATCGTATTCATGAACAAGTGCGATATGGTTGATGATGAAGAGCTCCTTGACCTCGTAGAGATGGAGATCAGAGACCTTCTTACAGAGTATGAGTTCCCTGGAGATGATACACCTATCATCCGTGGATCAGCTCTTAAGGCTCTTGAGGATCCTAAGAGCGAGTGGGGCGACAAGATCATCGAGCTCATGAACACAGTTGATGAGTATATCCCTGAACCTACTCGTGAGACAGATAAGCCTTTCCTTATGCCTGTTGAGGACGTATTCACAATCACAGGACGTGGAACAGTTGCTACTGGTAGAGTAGAGAGAGGTGCTCTTAACCTCAACGACGAAATCGAAATCGTTGGTATCAAGGAAGAGACATCTAAGTCTGTTGTAACAGGTATCGAGATGTTCCGTAAGACAATGGATTACTGCGAAGCTGGTGACAACGTTGGTCTTCTTCTTCGTGGTGTTGACCGTGATGGAATCCAGAGAGGTCAGGTTATCACAAAGCCCGGCACAGTAACTTGCCACACAAAGTTCACTGCTGAGGTTTACGTTCTTACAAAGGACGAGGGTGGCCGTCATACACCTTTCTTCACAAACTACAGACCTCAGTTCTACTTCAGAACAACTGACGTTACAGGTGTCTGCAACCTTCCCGATGGTGTTGAGATGTGCATGCCTGGTGACCACGTAACAATGTCAATCGAGCTTATTCACCCTATCGCTATGGAGCAGGGTCTTAAGTTCGCTATCCGTGAGGGTGGACGTACAGTTGGATCAGGTAAGGTTGCTACAATCGTTGAGTAATCTTAACAAATCTAGATTTTATGCAGCTTCCAGAGTTTCTCTGGAAGCTGTTTTTTTGTATAGTTTTTTGATTGACTATCATGACTGGAATATGTATTATGATGGTAGAAGGAAACTTCTTGAGAAGCACACTCATAAAAATGCTTTATTTGCCTGTGAATCGGAATCCGCGATGGAAGGCGGTGAACGTGAAGATTTACCAAGAACACTTCGGTGTTCTTTTTTCGTATAATAAAAGAACGTATTTGAGCATAATTGGGGGAAGTAAATCACTATGCGCATTATTATATGTGGACTAAATGGAGCAGGAAAAAGTACTTTGGGGAAAGCATTGGCAGGACGGCTTAATTATGAATTCAGAGATATAGAAGATTATTATTTTCCTAAGATAGATGATAAATATGAATACAGTATTCAGAGAACAGATGAAGAAGTAGCAGCTCTATTGTTAAAGGACTTGGAAGAGAATGATGATGTTGTTCTTGCTTCAGTTCGTGGAAATTACAGTAAGCAGATAGAAAAACTATTTGATCTGGCAGTATACATAGATATACCAAAAGAAATAAGAATGGCAAGAGTAAGAAAACGTTCCAATGATAAGTTTGGAAATCGCATGCTACCTGGAGGAGACCTGTACGAGAGTGAAGAACGTTTCTTTAAAATGGTGGAGGCCAGGTCTGATGATCATGCTAAGAATTGGCTAATTGATTTATCTTGTCCTGTGATTTATATAGATGGACGTGCTGAAACGGAAAACAATGTCACAATGCTTGTTCAAAATTACTTGGGGAAGAGACTATATGTTAAGACTTGAGAAGATAAATGGTAAAAATGTTTGGGATATATTAAAACTATCTGTTAATGAAGACCAGAGAGAATTTGTCGCTTCTAATGAGGTTAGTATTATTGAGGCTTACACGACTATTACCAATAATGGTTATGCATTTCCATTTGGGATTTATGATGATGATACACTTGTGGGTTTTGAAACTACAGTGATAAAAAACAGAGGATGAATAATGAACAATGAATCATTTAATTCAAAAAGAATTGCCGAGGGGTACGCAAAAAGACCATGGTTACATAAAGGTGTAATTGACAGGTTTAGAAAAGATTGTGATTTGCCCGATGATTTTATATTCAGTAATGGGCTTGATGTTGGCTGTGGTGCAGGGCTGTCAACTAAAGCGCTGAAGCTTATTTGCAGGCATGTGACAGGTACAGATATTGCAGAATCAATGGTAGAGGTCTGCAATGAATTATATGGATCAGACGAAGCCTATAGTTTTTATACTGCCAAAGCAGAAGATACTTTGATACCTGATGAAAAGTATGATGTGGTATCAGCAGCAGGGATGGTCAATTGGGTTGATGAAAAGAAATTTATGGAAAATCTCATCAAAGTGACCAAAGATGAGTGTTTTATTATAATTTATGATTTCTGGATTACAGATAAAATGAAGAATGTTCCCGAATATACAAGTTGGTATCAGGATGAGTATTTGAAACGATTCCCTAAGCCGCCGCGTAAAGAGAATATTTGGACGGATGCAGACTTAATAAGTGGCCTGAAAATGTATAAGCAGATCAATTATGAACTCATTCATTCTTTTAGTTTGGACGACTTTATAGACTTTATGATGATACAATCCAACGTTAATGCCAAGATTGAAAGTGGTGAGATGGCTGAATCGCAGGTTAGAAGCTGGATGA
Organism: Butyrivibrio sp. AE2005; assembly: GCF_000686965.1. NCBI lineage: Bacteria > Bacillati > Bacillota > Clostridia > Lachnospirales > Lachnospiraceae > Butyrivibrio > Butyrivibrio sp. AE2005. The sequence goes on along the minus strand of NZ_JMMD01000007.1, from coordinate 70,478 downwards.
AGGATACTTTATCTCCGATTTTTAAAGATAAGGAGCAAGAACTAGTTTTCGATGGCTATACTTGGTATATAAAAAGATAATACATGAGATATGTGCGAACAGAAACTATGTAAAATCAAGGCTTTTTAATTAGATATAATTAACGTTAAGCCGTGAGGGTGGACGTACAGTTGGATCAGGTAAGGTTGCTACAATCGTTGAGTAATTCTTATCGGATTGCATAAACACTGATTTTATAAAGAGCTTGGAAAGTGCTTGCACTTTTCCAAGCTCTTTTTTATTCTTACATAGGAGGATTCCATAAGCGAATCCACAACTTTTGAAATTGAAGTAGAAATAAAAGGAAAGAACAATGAGTAAGAGAATACTTATAATCAACACAGGCGGAACATTATCTTCGGTTATGAAGAAGAACGGCCTTATACCGGGCTTGTCAATCTATGATATGCAGAAAGAGCTGAAGATGGTTTCGGGGGATACGGATATTGAGATAGAAGATTTCTGCTCTTTGGACAGTGCAAATATTTTTCCGGATGATTGGTCGGCACTTGCGCAGCGCATCAGCGAATGCAGGAATGACTATGACGGAATAGTTGTGATACATGGAACGGATACGCTTGCATATACGTCTTCGATGCTTTCTTTTATGCTGAGAAACATCGCAATTCCTGTTGTTATCACGGGATCGCAGTTATCAATAACAAATCCCGTTGCAGATGCCATGGAGAACTGCAGATGTGCGATACATATGGCAGCAAGCAATATTCCCGGAGTGTTTGTTGCGTTCAACAGAAAAGTCATGCTTGGATGCAGGGCGTCCAAAGTAAGGGCACTTAGTTTTGATGCTTTTGAGAGTATCAATTACCCCAATATTGCGACGATAAGTTCTCTCGGAATGAAGATTGATACTTCAGCCGTGCCTGAAAGGACAGGTATTTTCACTCTTTCAAACAACTACTCTGATAAAGTATGCATGGTTAAGATGTTCCCGGGCATGCATAGAAGCTTTATAGAATCAATTGCCGACCAGGGATATAAGGGGCTATATATTGAAGGTTACGGAATCGGAGGAATGCCGTTCTTAAAGCATGACTTCATAGGGACGCTTGATAAGCTTATTTCAGGCGGAATGGCGGTTGTTGTAGGTACGCAGTGCAGATATGAAGGCACCAAGATGGATGTATATGAGACGGGCAAAAGAACTCTCGCTATCGGAGCGATGGAAGCCCATGACATGACAGCAGAGGCGGCGCTTACAAAGCTCATGTGGATACTTGGAATAACAGATAATCTCTCGGAGATACGTGATTATTATTCCATAAACATGATCGGGGAAATGACTGTAAGAAAATGATAAAAAGTTAATATGTGATAAAAAACATTGAGCATAACGGAAGGATTACGAGGTTAGATGGGAGACAGTATTAAGATCATTCCGCTTGGCGGATTCGACAAGATCGGTATGAATATGACTCTTATAGAGTCTTCAGACAGCATTATCGCAATTGACTGCGGGACGTCTTTTCCACCCAACAATCTGCCCGGCGTTGCGGCGATAATACCTGATATAAGCTATATTAAAGAGAATATCGATAGATTTAAGGGGATAATCCTTACACACGGGCATGAGGACCATATAGGAGCTCTTCCGTACATTTTTGACGGAATCAACGTGCCCGTTTACGGAACTCCTCTTACCATCGCGATGGTGGAAAAGAAATTTCAGGATTTCGGGATAAAAAAGATCAGGACAAAGGCAATAAAATTCGGAAGCACTATAGTTGTCGGCAATTTTAAGATTGAATTTATAAGAGGCAATCACAGCATACCCGATTCAGCCATGCTCGCGATCTATACCTCTCAGGGAATAATATTTGATACAGGCGATTTCAAATTTGACATGTCCCCTGTAATGAGCAAAACAGCAGATCTTGCGAGACTTTCCGCACTCGGAACAAAAGGCGTGCTTGCAGTTTTGTCTGACAGTACAAACGCCATGCATAGCGGTTTTTCTCGGTCGGAGAGATATGTCAACGAACAGCTCGACAGATTCATGAACATGTATCGTGAGAACAGGCTTATCATCGTGACATTTGCGACTAACATGGACAGAATTCAGCAGATAATAAAGCTTGGGCAAAAATACGGGCGAAAGATCGCACTTGAGGGCGACCTTCTTCTCGATGTCTTTTCATCGGCGCGAAAACTTGGATATATTGAAATCTCTGACGATATGCTCGTTGAAAACGATATGCTTGATGAGTATAAGGATGAGGAACTTATTTTCCTCACGACGGGTAATCACGGAGAATCTGTAAAGTGTATCGCCGAGATTGCCGCAGGAAACAATCCCGTCATCAGGATAAAGAAAAATGACGTGGTCCTGTTCAGCTCAGTCACGATTCATGGTAGTGAGCTGGAATTTAGCCAAACAATAAACAGCCTCGAGGAGCATGGGGCAAAGATAGAATTTCAGGATCTTCACGCTACGGGACACGCTTGCGCCGAAGAACTCAAGTTACTGTTTATCATGCTTCGCCCAAAGTTCGTGATCCCTGCGCACGGAGAGTACAGATACAGAAGAGAAGCAAAGAAAATTGCGACAGAAGTAGGCATTCCGGCTGAAAATGTCTTTCTCATAAAGAACGGCGATATAGTCGAACTAACGGAAAATACCTGCAGTGCTGCCGGTAAGATCACCTTAAGCGAGATACTTATTGACGGACGGGAAAAGAGCAAGATTGATAATAACGTTATTCGTGACAGAGTGCTATTATCCGAGTCGGGCGTTGTCATAATCGAGATCTGCATTGATAAGAAGACAGGACGATGCGTATCAGACTTAAATATCAGGTGCAGAGGCTTTCTTGACGAAGAGAAATTTAATGAGATCTCAGATGAGCTAAAAGACCTTTCAATGAAAGAAATATCAAGGCTTTTGGGGCAGGGGGTAAGAGATGATCGCATCAGTAAAGGCGTTACCTCGGTTGCGGAAAATTTTATTAAATTCAAGTCCGGAAAAACACCAATAGTTATTGCTTTTGTAACAAATACTGTGCTATAATTTGTGTATAAAATAGAATTTGTTACAATATATAGCTGAAAGGCAATGCTTTTATGAAGCGGTTTACGTCGGATTTTTATAGAATAACGAGTATTTCGCATCGTGAAAAGAAATTTATATATGTGACAGAATATGAAGAGGGGGGCAGTCTATGCCTTATTTTTCGTATTCTGTCATTTTTTATTGCAATATTTAATATAAAAAGGCGGAGTTTATAATGTCCTTTTCCATAAGTACTTTTTTGTTTGTTACAATGATTTTCATATTTTTTTATTTGCTGAAAAGAGCCAGAGCATTAATTTTACTCGCTGCAAGTTTGGCGTTCATCTATCACCTTGGCATTAATTCCCTCATGTGGATTGTGTCGGTAACGGCGGTAGTTTACGGCATTGGCATTTTGGAAGACAAGCTCAAAGAAAAAAAGCACACCAAAGCGCTGAAGATAGTGACAATAGCGGGCGTTGTGCTGAGTGCAGTACTTCTTTTTACCCTAAAGAATGTAGCAAGATGGGGACAGCGTGACGACACGCTTATAAAGATCCTGATGCCGATTGGATTTTCGTACTACATATTCCAGGCAATATCCTACATCGTGGATGTGTATAAGGGAGAAGCTAAAGCGGAAAAGAACCCGATACATTTTGCGCTTTACATGTGCTATTTTCCGAAGTTTATCAGCGGACCGATTGAGAGATCCGATAACTTTTTACACCGGATAAAAGAGCTGCCTAACGTCAAAATGTTAGAGAACAAGCGCCTTTCGATTTCTTTCACGACCATCCTTTACGGATACTTCATGAAAGTGGTAGTGGCGGACAGGCTTGCTTTTTTCACAACAAGATTATTTAATGACTCGTCCAGATTTGGGGCGATGTGGCTGTTTTTTGGAATGCTCATGTATTCGATCCAGATATATTGCGACTTTGCGGGATACAGTGCGGTTGCGATAGGTGTGTCCAATCTCTTCGGAGTGGAGCTTACCGAAAACTTCCATGCACCGTACCTTTCGAAGAATATAAACGAATTCTGGAGGAGATGGCACATATCGCTTTCAAGATGGCTGCGAGACTATATCTATATACCGCTTGGAGGAAGCAGGAAGGGAAAAGCGCGCAGGTTCCTTAACACAGCGATCGTATTTATCATATGTGGAATCTGGCATGGAGCAGATGCAAGTTTTCTTGCATGGGGACTGCTTCACGGCATCTATACAATGGCATTTGGAATAATTTCGGGGGTAAAGATAAAGAAGGCACAAGGAAAAGAACCGACAAAAGAGCCGGAATTTATCTCAAATATAGTCTCCGGAGTGATCACTTTTTTGCTTGTTTCTTTTGCATGGATCTTTTTCGGAGCGACAAATATGAGCAGTGCTCTCGGATATGTCGGAAGAATGCTGTCATTTACGCCGGGAGTCGACTCTTTCGCGGCACAGGCGGCCGATATAGGCGCATCGAGACGAGATATTATAATTCCAATCTACGGCTGCATAGTTCTTGCACTCGATCTTTTGATAGCAAGGAAAAACAAGAGAATCGGAAGAGCAATGGACAGCCTTCCGTGTGCACTGCGATATGTTGTTTTGTATGGAATGATCATGGCGCTTTTGCTGCTTGGGATATATGGACCGGGGTACAATGCGAGCAGCTTTATGTATGTAAGTTTTTAAAAAAAGTGCGCAGAAAAAATTAGTTGGTGGGATTAGATGTTAAAGAGGTTTTATAACAATAGGTTCAGCATAATATTTGCGATCGTCACAATCCTTTCGATATGGTATTGGGATGGTGTTTTGAGTATAAAAAACGATGACGGGGTCATGCAGGCGGCGGCCCTTTATTATCAGCCGCGCAACACCGTTGATGTCGTTATGATGGGCTCAAGTCATGTACACTACGCGATAGATACGGGCAAGCTCTGGGACGACTATGGGATGGCGGCATACGATTACAGCGCTGCGGAACAGCCACTGTGGATCACATACCATTACCTTAAAGAAGTATGCAAGACGCAGAAGCCAAAGCTCGTTGTGCTCGATGTGTATTCGCCGGCACTTCAAAAAGACGATTACCAGTATAAGTGGATGCTTCCAAACGCTCTTGGAATGCGCTTTTCACTTAATAAAATGCAAATGTTAAAAGTGAGCGTTGAAAAAGAACATTTTTCCGAATACTTTCCGAGCTTTGCCGTTTACCACGGCAGACTCAACGGACTTACCAAGGACGATTTCACATATCCTATCAGGAAATTCACGTATCTTAGGAATTTCAAGGGCTTTAAGCCAATGACCAAGGTTACGCCACAGCTCAGGCCGCAGATTACGCAAGAAAGCAGTGGCGGCTTGACCGAAAAGTCCGAGCTCTATCTTCGCAAGATAATCGACTATACCAAACAGAACGGCATAGAGCTGCACATGATAGTAACTCCGTACGTCTTCACTGATGAGCAGGAACTTGTTTTTAACCGGTTAAAAGAAATTGCTCAGGAAAACGGAATCGGATTTACCAATGCAAACCATGACTACGACGCCATAGGCCTTGATTTTGAAAAAGACTTCATGGATGAATCACACCTTAATTACTACGGCGCCGAGAAATTTACAGAATATCTCGGAAAAGAGATTACAAGCAGATTTGATCTTCCCGACCACAGAGGCGAGAAGAGATACAAGTCATGGGACGCCAACAGCCGTGAGATAAAAAATAGCATAAACGCCGGATAAATAGGAAGCTTGTTTCAGTAAATCTGAGGCAAGCTTCTTTTTTCTTGACATATATCGGCAACCGATATAGTATGTAGATGAACGATATATATAGACTTACGATATATAGATGCACGATATAAGGAGGTCAATATGGCTGTAGATAAGTCCCTTCTGACAGGTAGTAGCACAATGTTGGTGCTAAAACTACTCTCGGAAAAAGATATGTATGGATATGAAATGATAGACACTTTAAGAAAAAAATCCCAGAACGTCTTTGAATTTAAGGCGGGCACTCTTTACCCCCTTCTCCATGGACTTGAGGAGAAAGGAATGCTCAAATCATATGAGCAGGAATACCTTGGTAAGACAAGGAAGTATTACAGCATCACCAAGGAAGGAAGGAAACTCTTAAAGAGTAAGACAGAGGAGTGGAAGGAATACTCCGGCGCAATTGTAAGCGTATTGGCTTACGGTGTATAAGTCTGCCGGAAAGTGTGCTGATAAATGGAAAAGAGTTGAAACGGTGGAGGGCGATTATGGAGGAATACATAAAGAAATTGTTGGAACAGATCAGGTTCCAAAAAGCTCATAAAGCCATTGAAGATGAGATCAGGTTACACATAGAAGATCAGATAAAAGAGAATATTTCCGGGGGAATGGATAAAGAGACAGCGGAGAAAAAAGCTGTCGAAGATATGGGAGATCCCGTTGATGCCGGGATTGCTCTTGATAAAGTTCACAGACCGCATGTTGCCGTCGGAGTAATAGTCATTGCTTTGGTTTCAACAGTTATAGGGACAATCGTTAATGTCCTTCTAAGTAATATTTATACATCTTATTCTCTTGATATTTGGAACCCAAACAGAATGCCTTTAAGAGGAAGCAAATTATATATCTATAACGCTATATTCGGGATAATTGTAATGCTTATCCTATACTTCATAGATTATACGACAGTTGCAAGGTATTCCGTTGTGGCAGCGATTGCGGTTTTAATCGCGACTGTTGTAGGAAATATATTTGGATGGACAGGTTCGCTTGCGTTTTTGATGATTCCTCTTTTTGCAGGAATTCTTTACAAATATAGGGAACAAAAATACAGAGCATTGACATACTCTCTTTTATGGATTATTGCTACGGGAGTGATTGCATCAAGACAGGAAATGAGAATTCGCGCAGTCATTATTGTGATATGCATGCTTGTTGAGCTTACTTTCGCAATAAAAAACGAATGGCTGAAAGTGCCGAAGATTCCGGTGTTGGTATCTGTGTGGGTGTTATTTACAGTCTTTCCCGCAGGAATTATATGGTTTTTGTACAAGAACAGATTGATGAGTCTGTATCAGTGCAATGTTATAAGAACATGGTTTATTCCGGATAACGACATGAAACAGGCAAGAGGAATAATCAAAGGAATGAGTATTATCGGAAGCGGTATTATAAGTTATGAAGGCGGTGGATTTACAAGTACCGAATCCACAAGTAACTGCGTGCGCAACATGTATGGCGGAGAATATGTACTGACCGATATGATGGCGATGTGGGGCTTACTTGCTGCATTGGTAGCTGTAACAGTTGTTTCTGGACTTATAGTTTATGGATTTGTGACTGTATCAAAGACAAAGAATCAACTTGGTCTTGTTATGGGAAGCGGTTGCATGATGTGGCTTACGATAAATGCAATTTACAACGCAGGCGTCGGGGTTGGATTACTGAAGATTAACAATCAGTCATTTTTCCCATTTTTATCTGCACGTCAACTTGTCGCCTCGTATGCAATCTTGGGAATAATACTTAGCATATACAAATACAAGAATGCTTATTCGAAGCATGTAGATATAAGTAGAGTATAGATATAGAAAAAGAGACGTACTAAGAATATTAAGGAGGAGCGAGAATCATGTCAGCATTAATTTCAATAATTGTGTTTGGCAATAGCATAGGTTTGTATCATTTGTTCTTGGTGGCTATTTTGTTGGTGTGGTTATGTGTGTTTTTCATTACGGGCGATGGTTACGATATGAGAAACGACGTTCTTGCGAGCATCGCAGAAAACAGTAATGATAAACATGACAGAAAAGAAGAGAATATCATAGAGGATAATACAGAGAAATGCATCGACTGTAAAGATGATATTTCAGGGAAAAAACAGGAAACGGAACACGAAAGTGACAGGGAAAAGGTAGAGAAAAGAGCAGTCTGATATGGAAGAGTATATTAAGAAGTTACTTGAGCAAGTGAGGTTTCAAAAAGCTCACAAGGCAATCGGTGATGAACTTAGATCACATATTGAAGACCAGATAGAAACAAATATTTCGGAAGGAATGGACAGAGAGACAGCGGAGAAAATAGCTGTTGAAGACATGGGAGACCCGGTTGAAACGGGAATAGCGCTTGATAAAGTGCACAGACCGCAAGTTGCGTGGGGAGTCATAGTTGCAGCAATAGGTGTAGGACTTTTCGGAGCAATAATTCATTTCTTATTGGAGAAATTGCCATCGTCGTCCGACTGCGGAATTAACATAATCGGAAATATTACTTTAGATAATGCCGGTTACTACTTATACAACGTCGTATGCGGAATTGTCATAATGCTGGGGATGTATCTTATAGACTATACGATGGTTGCAAAGTATTCCAAGGTAGTAGCGGCTTTACTGTTGATTTCATACACAATAAAGAACTTTGCATTTTATAAAAGAATTGAGAATTTTGATCCGGAATATTGGAATCAGATTCCAAGTGTGTACACATCTATAGAGAGTTTCTTTAGCTGGTCGGGGCCATGTATTTTTTTACTTGTTCCGCTTTTTGCCGGAATACTCTATAAGTACAAGGGACAGAAATATAAAGGCCTGATAAAATCGCTTATCTGGATAATAGTTAGCGGCTTGGTTGCAACGGGAATAAACAATCAGGAATTTCGCGCACTTGTAATTGTGATCTGCTTACTTGTTGAGCTTACCATCGCTATAGAAAAAGAATGGATAAAAGTTCCAAAGGTACAGTCAATTACGGCGATATGGTTATTATTTACGGTGATTCCGATAGTTTTGATCAGATTCATGTATGACAACAAGATTTTAAGTTTGACTAAAATGAATTTTGTCAGATCACTCTTTGGCCCGGCTACTTCCAAAAGCAGAGCAAAAGAATTATTGAGTGGAGTAAAGACTTTTGGAAGCGGTTCTGTAAGCTATATGGGCGGAAAGATCACCGTATCGACATTAAATCTTATCAGTTCGCGGATAGGCAGTGGAAAATGCTATATGATAACCAAAGTTGCTGTAGTTTTTGGAGGAGCTTTGGCATTTGCAATTATCACAGTTGTTGCAGCTTTGATTGTTTTTGGATTTGTCAGCACAGCAAAGACAAAGAACCAGCTTGGAATGGTAATGGGAAGCGGATGCATGTTATGGCTTGCAATAAATGCAATCCTAAATATGTTTATAAGTTTTGGAATGTTGCCGGCGTATCAGTACACATCTTTTTTCCCATTCATATCAAACCATAAGGTAGTCGCATCATATGCCCTCCTTGGAATAATACTTAGCATATACAAATATAAAGATGCTTACCCGCAGCATATCGACATAACAATTCGAACCAAGTCAAAAGATCTCGAATCGTGAAATATAAGACAGAATGTTTAAGGCACAATGAAAAATGGCACGATACAAGGAGGATAAAAAATGGCTGAAGAAAAATCTCATTTGACTGATAACAACGAATCGTTGGTACTTAAATTACTTTCGGAAAAAGACATGTATGGATATGAGATGATACGAACTCTCAGAAAGAGATCGGAGAACGTTTTTGAAAAGAAGGCCGGAATGCTTTATCCTTTACTTCATGGACTTGAGGGCGCCGGAACGCTCAACTCATACGAGCAATACTGCCGCGGGAAGATGAGAAAGTATTATAGCATCGCTAAAGAGCAAAAAGGGGAAGATGATTTAGATACACAGTAGTACAGAGGCTTTTTATAAATGGAAGAGTACATTAAGAAGTTATTGGAGCAGGTGAGATTTGAAAAAGCTCACAAGGCTATAAGCGATGAAATAAGATCACATATAGAGGACCAGATAGCGGATAACATATACGACGGAATGGATGAAGAAACTGCGGAGAAAATGGCTGTTGAGGAAATGGGGGATCCCGTTGATGCCGGAATCTCACTTGACAAGATCCACAGACCGCAGATCGCATGGGGAATCGTTGCCGCAGCGGTAGTCGTTGCGTTATTGGGTTCGTCGGTTCGTATCTTTATGTCACACGACGAGATCCTGCAGGGATATTACGATGTTCTGGATAAAAAAATATTTATCATATGCACTGTTCTTGGAATAGGGCTTATGTTGCTCCTGTATTTTATAGATTTCACAACGGTTGCAAAATATTCAAGAGCAGCGGGGCGAGTGCTTCTTGCTTCAATAGTGATCGCAAATATCAGTAAGATGCCTATGCTTATGACTGTCACAGATGCATTAAAAGTGTTGATGGTTCCTCTGTATGCAGGAATTATCTATAAGTATAAAGACAAGCGATACGAGGGCTTTGTAAAAGCACTCATCTGGATTGCTGTTACGGTTGCAGTATTGATTGTAGATGACGGCAAAATGGCAGTATTTGCTATTACAATCGGTATGCTTCTTCAGCTTACGATAGCAATAAATAAAAGGTGGATAAGAGTGCTTGAAAAACCGGTTTATATATCTATGTGGTCTATATTTGTATTGTTTTTGACATACTATATCTACAACACCAGAAATTATTCAAGGAATATCACAGAACTTGCTTCGGGGCGCACGCTTGATTTAACGGATGTGAAGACCAGAGAGTTTGTGATTACGTCGAAGATGGTGGGAACTACTTCCGCGCATCCGATTCCTTGGGTTCCGGGTAATGCAAGCGTTATGACCTATATCTTGGGCAGGATGGGAATATTTGCGGGAATTGCGATAGCAGTTATTGTAACAGGACTTATCATTATCGGATTTGTCGCTGTATTTAAGACCAAGAACCAGTTGGGGCTTGTAATGGGAAGCGGCTGCATGATGTGGCTTGCGGCAAATACCATTGTTGACACTTTGATAGGATTTGGAATTTTCCCTGACTTTGGTGATTCGACTTTTTTGCCGTTCATCTCAGGATGCACCGGGCATTACAAAGACCTGATCGCTGCGTATGCAATGCTTGGAATCCTGCTTAGCATATACAGATTTAAGAATGCATATCCCGAGCACGTAGAGATAAGATTTAGCAGTTTATTTGGAAGACTCGAATTAAGAAAGCTAAAGTAGCGAGAATGTATATTTCGTCACGGCAGCAAGTGGGTTAGGCTAGTGTACTGGAACGATAATCATTCAGCGTAATTTGATCAAAAATCACCGTGTCAGCACACTAAGGAGGATTGTATGGAAGAATATATCAAAATATTACTTGAGCAGGTGCGTTTTGAAAAAGCACACAAGGCAATCGGGGATGAAATCAGGGCACATATAGAAGACCAGGCGGAAGCAAATATTTCCGAGGGAATGGATAAAGAGACAGCGGAGAAAAAAGCTGTCGAAGATATGGGGGATCCTGTTGAGACGGGAATCGCACTTGATAAGGTTCACAGACCGCAGGTTGCATGGGGAGTGATAGTTGTTGCAATTATCGTGGGTATTCTGGGAATAATAATTAAGTTCTTTTTGAGCAAAATACCATCATCATCGTATAATGTAAGGGCTCTTTACATACTGGGTAAATTTATGATAGATGTAGGTGATATCGGTTATTACATATACGACGTTGTCTGCGGTATCGCTGTAATGCTGATAATGTATCTTGTAGATTATACGACGGTTGCAAGGTATTCCAAGATAATAGCGGCTATACTACTTTTTTCTTACACGATAAATAAAAAAATAGATAGTCTGGAAGCAAGCGGTTATGTAATTCCAAACGTATTATACAGATTCGTTAGCCGCTCGGAGACACTGGTTCTACTACTCGTCCCTCTTTTTGCAGGAATAATCTACAAGTACAGGGGACAGAAATATAAGGGACTTATAAAATCACTTATCTGGATAATGACTATAGGTCTGGTTACAATGGGAGAATATCAGCAATTTCGTGCGACGGTAATTATGATCTGCTTACTGGCGGAGCTTACTATAGCAATACATAAAGAATGGATAAAGGTTCCTAAAACAATAACCATTGTGTCTATATGGTCTTTATTTGCGATAATACCCATGTTCGTAATAAGGGTCATGTATAACATCACCTTTTCTGCCGATCCCCCAAATAAGGCAAAAGAAATTATGAGTGGTGTAAAGGCTTTTGGTAGCGGAACTGTGAGTTATGTCAGAGGAAATTTGGCCGTATCCACAAGTTCGCTTGTAAGTTCAGGAGTTTTTTCCCAGTTTACTAATCGGGAAAGCTATGAGATCACTAAGATTGCAGCAGTTCTTGGAGGTGTAGTGACAGTTGTTGTTATTGCCGTTGTAGTGGCTTTGATTGTTTTGGGATTTGTGGCAACTGCAAGGACAAAGAATCAGTTGGGAGCTGTGATGGGAAGTGGTTGCATGATGTGGCTTATTATAAATGCGATTTTTAATATAGGTGTCGGTACGGGATTATTGCCTTCGTTTTATTACACATCTTTTTTCCCGTTTATATCGGAGCACAAGGTAATCGAATCTTATGCTTTCCTTGGAATAATACTTAGCATATACAAATACAAAGATGCTTATCCGCAGCACATAGATATAAAATTTCGCAGTAAGTTAAGAAAATTTGAATCAGGAAACACATGACAGAATATTTAAGGCACAGATGGAACGATATAAGGAGGGGAAAAAGAAATGGCTGTAGATAAATCTCTTTTAACAGGTAGCAGCACTATGCTGGTTTTAAAGTTACTTTCGGAAAAAGATATGTATGGATATGAGATGATAGACACCTTGAGGAAGAAGTCGCAGAACGTCTTCGAATTCAAGGCAGGGACTCTTTATCCTCTTTTACATGGACTTGAAGAAAAAGGAATGCTCAAATCATACGAGCAGGAATACCTCGGTAAGACCAGAAAATATTACAGCATAACAAAAGAGGGACGAAAGCTCTTAAAGGCTAAGACCGATGAGTGGAACGAGTATTCGGGCGCTATCGTAAGCGTATTGGCATACGGTGTATGACAGACTAAGCAATACATTAAATAAAATGACAGATAGGTTTTTACCAAATGGAAGAGTACATTAAAAAATTACTTGAGCAGGTGCGTTTTGAGAAAGCGCACAAGTCGATAGCAGATGAGCTCAGAGCACATATAGAAGACCAGATAGAAGTGAATATTTCCGATGGAATGGAAAAAGAGGCAGCAGAGAAAAAAGCTGTCGAAGACATGGGAGATCCCGTTGAAACGGGAATTGCACTTGATAAGGTTCACAGACCACAGATGGCATGGGGAGTTGTAATCGTAGCCTTTTTTGTTGCAATCGTGGGAACATTGATTCATGTCCTTATGGCAAAAGATCCGGCTTTAGAGTATTTAAAGTATCGTAATGATATCGGTTCATTTATCATGCTTACTGTCAGCGGAATATCAGTAATGTTGCTGCTTTATCTTTTGGATTATATAACAGTTGCAAAGTATTCTAAGGTAGTAGCAACATGTATGATAGCCGTGTATATGCTTGGAATTTTTTTGCGTGATAAAGTTTACTTCATGCAACTGGAGTGGCTCGATAAGACGGGGTATAGGACGGGATGGGAAAACGCAGACTTTCCGTTACCGATAAAAGTGCTGGATTCAACCTCATCTTTTATGAATCCGCCTATGCTGTTACTTATTCCGCTCTATGCAGGTATAATCTATAAGTACAAAGGACAAAAGTATGATGGACTTATAAAATCAGTTCTTTGGTTAATTATTCCAAGTTATATTGTTAGTTATAGACATAACTATGTAATATGTTTGATATTTGTGCTCAGCATGCTTGTTCAGCTCACGTTTGCAATAAAAAAAGAATGGCTGAAAGTATCAAAGATACCTGTACTTATAACGTTATGGACTACCTTCTCGGTGTTTTTGGGATTTGTTGCTAAAAAAGAATATGAGCGCGCAAGCGGAACTGTTCTTAGATGGGTCGGCGAGGATGGAAATCTGTATGAACGACCAACCATTAATGCAAATATAGATATAGTCAGGGCATATATGAAGCAGGTAAAGCTGTTTGGAAATGCATTGTTAAGCAGTTTGGGAGGAAAATCATATTCGCCTGCCCAGTATAGTATTTCAGATTCCGGAACCAGTATGATCCTTACATATATTCTGACGACAGGCGGACTGATTGTTGGAATAGTGGTTATAGCTACTGTAGTCGGACTTATTGTGTATGGACTTGTTACAGTTTTAAAGACTAAGAATCAACTGGGAATGGTAATCGGAATCGGCTGTATGATGTGGCTTATTTCAAATACCGTTGTTAATATTCTTGTTGGAACAGGAATTATCGATGATCAAGGCGGAGGGGCATTTTTGCCGTTTGTTTCAAATGATAAGTTGGTTGAGTCATATGCATTACTTGGAATATTGCTCAGCATTTATAAGTATAAGAATGCTTATTCACAGCATATAGATATAAATCTTCGCATTGATTTTAAGAAACTGAGATTAAAAAAACTAAAGTAGTGTGAATTATATTTTGTCACGACAGCAAGTGTTTGTACTAAGGAGGATTGTATGGAAGAATACATCAAAATATTACTTGAGCAGATCCGATTTGAGAAAGCGCATAAGGCTATCGGGGATGAAATAAGAGCACATATAGAAGATCAGGCGGAAGCAAATATTTCCGAGGGAATGGATAAAGCTACAGCGGAGAAAAAAGCTCTTGAAGATATGGGTGATCCCGTTGAGACGGGAATTGCGCTTGATAAGGTTCACAGACCGCAACTGGCGTGGGAGTTTGTTGTTGCAACTTTGGCTGTGACAGTTTTTAGCATTATACTTCATATTTTTATGACAAAACAGTTAAACTGGGGCCTGGCTTTTCAGATATCTAAGGGGCATATTGTTCAAGAGGGGACAATGTTTGTTTTCTATTCTTTAGTGGGGGTGGCAGTAATGTTACTCCTATATCTTATGGATTTCACAACGATTGCCAAGTATTCTAAGATTGCAGGGATTATCTTGTTAATATCTTATTTTGCTTCACTTTATTGGGTTTGGATGCCGAATCCGGATTCAGTAGATTATGAGATTGCGAGGCTTTTTAATGATTTAAATTCAAGGGTAGATTCACTTATGTTTTTGATGATTCCGATTTATGCAGGAATACTCTATAAATATAGAGGACAGAAGTACGGCGGACTTGTAAAAGCAGTAATGTGGATTCTTATATGTACTTTCCTATTATCGTTTTATGACGGAAAATATGGTTTTGAGACAATGGCAATAACAATGGTATGTATGCTAGCGCAGCTGACAATTGCAATAAAAAAAGAGTGGATAAAGGTACGTAAGGCACCTGCTATTATTTTTATATGGTCATTGCTTGTACTTCCGATTATAAGCGTTATCAAAACTTTTAGCTTATATGATTTTTGGTATGAGGAAATAACAATAAGGCCAATCATCAGATCGGCAAAGCTATTCGGAAGAGGGCAGGTATCCGGAGACAGTATTGATTGTGTTGAAGATATTAACATTTTGACATATATATCAACGACAATGGGAATAGGTATCGCAATAGCAGTTATAGCTGCTATACTTGGTCTTATTATTTACGGACTGATAGTAACAGCTAAGACTAAGAATCAATTGGGTCTTGTTATGGGGATCGGTTGCATGATGTGGCTTATAGAAAAAGTCATTTTTAATATGACATTTGGATTTGGATTATTCTTTGACTATAGTAGTGCATCCTTTCTACCGTTTATTTCAGGGGGACTACGATTTGATGGATTGTTAGCGTCATACGCCATGTTTGGAATAATATTGAGTATATATAAATATAAGAATGCATATGCAGAACACGTAGACATAAGTCTCCGCGCAAGATCCAAGGATATGGGGGTATAAAGAAATGGCAGTAGATAAATCTCTTTTAACCGGCAGCAGTACAATGCTGGTTCTAAAATTACTTTCGGAAAAAGATATGTATGGATATGAGATGATAGACACCTTGAGGAAGAAGTCGCAGAACGTCTTCGAATTCAAGGCAGGGACTCTTTACCCTCTTTTACATGGACTTGAAGAAAAAGGAATGCTCAAATCATACGAGCAGGAATACCTCGGTAAGACCAGAAAATATTACAGCATAACAAAAGAGGGACGAAAGCTCTTAAAGGCTAAGACCGATGAGTGGAACGAGTATTCGGGCGCTATCGTAAGCGTATTGGCATACGGTGTATGACAGACTAAGCAATACATTAAATAAAAATGACAGATAGGTTTTACAAAATGGAAGAGTACATTAAAAAATTACTTGAGCAGGTGCGTTTTGAAAAAGCGCATAAAGCTATCGGGGATGAAATCAGAGCACATATAGAAGACCAGGCGGAAGCAAATATTTCCGAGGGAATGGATAAAGAGACAGCTGAGAAAAGAGCTGTCGAAGATATGGGTGATCCCGTTGAGACGGGAATTGCACTTGATAAGGTTCACAGACCTCAGATGGCGTGGGGGGTAATCGTAGCAGTATTAGCTGTTGCGATTGTTGGCGCAATATTCCAGTTTCTTTTGCGGAATGATCAGGTTTTGATAAAAGATGGGCAGTATTATAACCCAGATAGAAATTATATTGTTAATAACTTTTTTTCATATACCATTATGGGGATATGTTTGATGCTCCTTTTTTATTTTTTGGATTTTACGGTTATTGCAAAGTATTCACGAATTATAGGGATTGTATGGGCATCAGGTTATTTGATTACATCGTTGCCGGATGCTTTATTGATCAATACAGGAGTATTGACGTTTAAGCAAACGCCATTTGGAATTGGTATTTTAAATGAGATTGCATGGAGGCTTTCTGACAAGATGCTCATATTGGTGCCTCTCTACGCCGGAATTCTTTATGAGTATAAGGAACGAAAAAAGACTTTTTCGAAGGCGCTTTTGTGGATTTTTATTCCTGTTTTTTACATATATTTTGGAGATTACCTGATAAGGGGTGATGCTACAATAATCGCGATATGTATGCTTGCAGAGCTTACAGTTGCAATAATGAAAGGATGGATAAAGTTACAAAAGAAGGTACTGGTACACCTATATGGGGGATTTATAATAATCACATCATTGTCTTACGGACGTATGTTTAAATGCTATGGAGATAGTGTGCAAGAGGAGATATTAAAAAAAGTTGTTGATTCAATATATTTGTTTGGCTCAGGAATATATTACGGACACGATGGTTTTCAAAAACCTTCAAGTTGCTTTATAGATCGGCCATTTGGAACATATTTTTTGACATATATTTCATCGACTTACGGAGCGTTTTGGGGAATAGTGATTATTGCCATTGTAGTTGGAATAATCGTATTGGGATTTATGAATTTATTTAAGTCAAAGAATCAGTTGGGACATGTTATGGGTATGGGGTGTATGATGTGGCTTGCAGTAAATACTATTGTTAATGTGTTCACTGCATTTGGAGTTTTTCCGGAATGGTTTTTCGTTGGTGCTTTTTTGCCGTTTGTATCAACTGATAATTCTGATTCTCTTATTTATGCATATGCGGCGCTCGGAATACTGCTCAGCATATATAAGTATAAGGATGCATATTCACAAGATGTGGAAATTGAGCGTTTTGGGATAAGAAATTTATTAAAAGATTTGAATCTGTAAAAGGATGTTTGTGGTGCTTGGCATATATAAAAACGCTTACCTACAGCGCATAGATATAAAATTTTGCAGTAAGTCAAAAAAATTCGAATCAGGAAATACAGGACAGAATATTACAGCATAACAAAAGAGGGACGAAAGCTCTTAAAGGCTAAGACCGATGAGTGGAACGAGTATTCGGGCGCTATCGTAAGTGTATTGGCATACGGTGTATGATATAAGTATTGTTGGATTTACAGGGGTACAGAGGTTGTAACAATGGAAGAATATATAAAAAAGCTATTGGAACAAGTGAGGTTTCGTGAGGCTCATCAGGGGATACACGATGAGCTTAAGGCTCACATTGAAGATCAGATAGAAGCGAATATTTCAGGTGGAATGGATGAAGATACTGCGGAGAAAAGAGCTGTAGAAGATATGGGAGATCCGGTTGCCACCGGTATTGAACTTGACAGGGTTCACAGACCTCAGATTGCGTGGGGCGTTATAATCGCGGCGGTGCTTGTCGGCGTTATAGGAATAATAATCCATACCTATATTGCGAAGGACAAACTAGTGATCGATTCTATAAGTGAGCCGCCTTTTTCAGCCGATGACAGATATTATATTCTTTTTACTGTTTTGGGGATTGGCGCAATGTTTTTCATGTATCTTGTGGATTACACAACTGTTGCCAAGTATTCCAAAGTGATTGCAACTGTATTGGTGGCGGGATATCTGATTGCGTACTACGGAAGTTATAAGTTTTATAGACTGATAGCGGATAAGAGTGAATTAAACGGAGAAACATTAAATTATGACCAACTGGAATCACTGATGGGGGTTATAAATGGTTGTGTCAGCGTTTCTTTTGCATTGATGTTTTTGCTGATTCCTCTATATGCAGGAATTCTCTACAAATACAGAGGACAATCGTATGGGGGACTTATAAAGGCTCTTCTTTGGGTTTTTGTGCCAAGGCTCATACCGTTTGTATCAACAAGATATTATAATATGCGTGCCTTTATAGTTGTAGGCAGTATGCTTATTCAGCTTACGTATGCAATAGGAAAAGGCTGGATAAAAGTGCGAAAGATTCCTTCAATCATATCTATATGGCTGGCTTATGTATTTTATTTGGTCTACTTTATCCGGACTGAGGTTGGCGGATTCATAATAAGTGGCAGTAATGATATAAAAACAATCATGGATTCAATGAAGATATTCGGAGAAGGGAAAATATATACTTGGGGCGGCGCAGCATCAATGCAGTCAAGGGGATGTGTAAATTCTCCTGCGGGGAGTTATGTTTTGACTTATATCTCGGCGACCTGGGGGCTGGTTATAGGACTTGCGGTTGTTATGATAGTGGCAGCGCTGATCGTTTTTGGATTTGTCAGTATGGCAAAGTCCAAGAACCAGCTCGGACAGATCATGGGATGCGGTTGCATGATGTGGATCGCGGTAAATGCTATTGCCAATATCGTTGTGGGATTCGGAATTGTTCCGGAGTTTTATGCATCTTTTTTCCCATTCATATCTAATAACAATATTGTGATCTCGTATGTATTCTTGGGGATACTGATAAGCGTGTACAAATATAAGGACGCCTATCCGCAGCATGTTGATATTAAGGCTCGGAGCAATAAGGAAAAAAGATTGCAATCCTTAAAAGATAATTAGGGAAAGGTTTAGTATAGATAGATTAGCGCCTTTGTCGCGCTTCAAGGAGGATAAAATGGCAGTAGATAAATCTCTTTTAACAGGCAGCAGTACATTGTTGGTTCTGAAGTTACTTTCGGAAAAAGACATGTATGGGTATGAAATGATCGACACATTAAGAAAGAGATCACAGAATGTCTTTGAATTTAAGGCGGGAACGCTTTATCCGCTTCTTCACGGACTGGAGGAGAAAGGTGTTCTCAAGGTTTACGAGCAGGAGTATCTCGGCAAGACAAGAAAATATTACAGCATAACGAAAGAGGGCAGAAAGCTATTAAAGGAAAAGACACAGGAGTGGGAGGTTTATTCCGGCGCGATAGCAAACGTTCTGGCCTACGGGGTATGAGTATGGAAGAATATATCAAAATGTTACTGGAGCAGGTGCGTTTTGAGAAGGCGCACAAGGCTATAGGTGATGAGATCAGGGCGCATATAGAAGAGCAGATAGAAGCGAATGTTTCAGACGGAATGGACCGTGTGACCGCGGAGAAAAAAGCTGTCGAGGACATGGGGGATCCCATGGAAGTTGGAATGTCGCTTGACAGGGTTCACAGGCCGCAAATTGCATGGGGCTTGATAATCGCGGCAATGACCATTGGAGCTGTCGGAGCGATGATCAGGATGACGGTAGCATATTCTGAGTATGATGACTTCGTAATTGCTATTAATGCTTTTTTTGGTATTTCCTTGATGCTGCTTGCATTTCTTGTGGATTATACGACTATATTAAAATATTCTAAGTTGCTGGCGGCTGTATTGATAGTGGGAATGGTACTTAATCAGGCTATTTACTCACATGGACCGGAAGAAAACTTTTTCTGGCAGCCATATTCCATTACGAGGGCTGTTTTTACAACGTTGTTTGTCTTATTTATTCCTCTATATTCCGGAATAATCTATAGGTATAGAGGGCAGGCGTATAAAGGGCTGATCAAGGCGGTTCTTTGGATTGTTATTCCGTGCATGTATATGAGTTCGCGACTGGAGGGGCATGCGGCCTTGCATGTTATGATGATCGCATTAAGTTTGCTGGCTCAGCTTACAATAGCAATAAAGAAGGGCTGGTTTGAAATTCCACAAAAGAAGGTGATTGCATATTTGTGGGCTGCGTTTGCGATTTTTCCCGGAAATTTGATGATTGAACTAAGGAATTGTTTTCCCAGCAGTAAATTAATAAATGTAAGACATGTTATGGATAGACTTAAGCCGCTTGGATGCGGGGTAGTATATCTTAATCTTGGCGAAAATGTGACTATGGCCGCAAGCAGTTATTTTGGTGTAAAGACAGGAGAGCATGTCCTTCTGTATATATGTTCAGATTGGGGATGGCTTATAGGATTAACAGTTATTTTAAGCGTTGTCGGATTGATTGTTTTTGGATTTATCGCTTTATCTAAGATAAAGAATCAAGTGGGAATCGCAATGGGAAGCGGTTGTCTCATTTGGCTTACGGCAAATGCTGTTGCATATTTACTTGTGGGATTTGGATTATTTTCTACGACATATGTAGGCGATACTTTTTTTCCTTTTATATCAGACAGCAATGTTATAGTATCGTATGTCTTCCTGGGGATAATTCTCAGTATATATAAATACAAGAATGCTTATTCACAGCATGTAGACATTAAAGCTCAATCGGGAGTTCAACTGAAACTTTTGAATTATGAGCTTGACATCAGACTACGTAAGGAGGTGAAGGAAGAAAAAAAGGCTTTAATAAAACAAAAAATGGGAGAAATTATCTATGACAAAAAGTAAAAAGATCGTTGCGCTTGCAATGTGCATGCTAATGGTGCTTTCAGATGTTGCCTGTGGCAAAAAGGAAGCGGATGATTCTTCTCTTTCAATTTCTGTCGAAGATGTAGTTACCGGTGATACTGCTGCGGAAGCTTCATCGGATGGAGTGAAGAATTTCGAGATTCCGGAAGGAATGTACCTTAGCGAGATCACAGGTGAGCCAATAAGCGAAGATATTAAAGATCAGCGTCCTATCGCTGTAATGGTTGACAATGAAAAAATTGCGCTTCCACACTTTGGAATAGCAGAAGCGGATGTTGTTTATGAAATTATGAACAGTACATTGAATGACAGAGTAACAAGACTTATGTGCATTGTAAAAGACTGGGGCAAGATTGAACAGATGGGCAGTATCAGAAGTACACGTCCGACAAATATTCTTCTTGCAGCCGAGTGGGATGCGGTGCTCTGCCATGACGGAGGACCTATAGCTCATATTACTGCATATTTTAAGAATCCTTGGGCACAGCATTTCTCCGGAACTTTTTCCAGAGTTAAAAACGGAAAACCTAAAGAGTTTACAGAGTATGTCTGTTCGGGTGATATGGAGAGTAACTTCTCAAGTATGAAGAAGGATCCCGCATATTCAACAACTTATACCGAGTACAGAAACGAGGGAAGTCATTTCAACTTTGCTCCTTACGGCAAAGAAGTTGACCTTACAAAGGTTTATGACAAGACATATCCCGTAACGGAGATCGGACTTCCTTTCTGGCACAATACTTCTACACTTAAGTATAATGCCGAAACTAAGCAGTATGAGTATTACGAGTACGGATCACGTCATGAAGATGCAGAGGACGGAGAGCCTCTTAGCTTTAAGAATGTACTTATCCAGAAATGTGATTTCAATCAGCTTGATGATCACGGTTATCTTATTTACAACTGTATCGCAGCAGGACAGCCCGGATGGTATATCACAAACGGTGTTGCCAAAAGTATCACATGGGTTAAGGATGATGCAACTCATCTGACCAGATTTTATGATGACAAGGGTGAGGAGATTCAGATCAACACAGGTAAGACATATATCACACTTGTTCCGTCAGATACATGGGATTCAGTGACAATGAAATAATAGAGTTTTTTAATGCAGAAAGGAGCTTTCACCTTGATTTGAGGTGAGGCTCCTTATTTACGAGTTTAGTGAGAATCCCAACAATAGGGAACTTTTTCAAGTACAGGTCGCTTGATTAAGATCAATAGCAACACGATTGCAGCGAAAGCGGCGTTGATGCTCAATACTTGGGCAATGCTTACGTGGGAAACCAGCAAACCGATTGCAAGTGACCCGATGGGAGTCACGGCGGCCGCAGATGAATTAAATACAGCTGATGCGCGGGCCATATACTTATGGTCAACACATTTCATGATCTGGATATGGAGA
The DNA here is from genome assembly GCF_000686965.1 of Butyrivibrio sp. AE2005. NCBI lineage: Bacteria > Bacillati > Bacillota > Clostridia > Lachnospirales > Lachnospiraceae > Butyrivibrio > Butyrivibrio sp. AE2005. Next base: position 47,992 of record NZ_JMMD01000007.1, on the reverse strand, counting down.
ATTCCACTTACCAGCGAAACGGCTGCCATTATGACGAAGTAGCATGCGCACAGCAACGTGTATGCGAGAAATGTGTTTTCTTTTACAAATCTTCCGTAAGGAATACAGGCCATTGCGCCGGCTAACAGGGCGGTTCCAAGGACAGTGATCTTAAGGGGCGATAGTTTCTTTGACAAATTCGGCAATACCACCGCGCCCAAGATTCCGCCTATTGATGAGAATATGCCGGAGATGCTTATAAGCTCGCTGCCCATTCCGTAAATTTCGGATACTATAGGAACTTGAAGAGCGTTCAATGGAATCAGCATTCCGTTGAGCAGTATGCAGATGATGCAGAAGTTTCGTACAACCGGAGTGCTAAATACATATGAGATGCCGTCTCTGAGCATGGAGATGTAGCTGGGCTCGGAGGTAGCGTCGGTGCTATCGGCTTCATGTAGTGAGTCTTTAATTTTGTCTTCGTAAAATGAGTGTATGCTTTCAGCTTCGTTGACAATGCCGGTGCTACCGACTTCAGAAGCGGACCCTGCTGCAGTTTTGAGCATGCCAATCAGTACTGCGGCTGCTATGAATGTCGAGAGATCTGTGAACATTGCTGCTTCAACGCCGAGTTTTGCAATTATAAATCCTGCAATTCCGCTTCCTGCAAGGGTGGCAGCGTTGCTGAAAACAGAATCAAGGCCCACTCCGGCGCTTATGTCATCTCTTTTAAACACCTGCGCACTAAGGGCACTCGTCGCAGGAAGGTAGAAAGACTCTAAGCTCGTTATTGTCAGCGCAAATACCGAAAGGAGCACCGGAGTTACCAGTTCAAGCTTAAACAGAAAGATGAAGAGTGCAATCAGAAGTGCTCTGAGAAAATGAGTTGTGATGACAACATTTTTTTTATCCATCTTCTCAACAATGACTCCTGCAAGCGGCTGAACAACAACGTTTGGCAACATGATAAATGCAAATATTATCGCAGACCACGCCGCACTTCCTGTAATCTGATATACAATCCATGTAAAGGCAATTGATTCTATCGAATCCCCGAATCTGTTGACCAGATTTGCGAACAGAAGCTTTCTGTATGTGCTTTCGCTTAATATGGATTTATAATTAGTGGTGTTATTGGTTTTTGCTTTGTTTTTTATTCCGGTTTTTTTGCCGGTGGTGTTATTGTATTTGGCTTTTTTTCTGATGTCGGTGGTGCTATTACTTTTCATTATTGGTTCTCCCTTGTGACGCATTGTTTTGCTGACTGTTACTGTTGGTCGGATGTAGATTGAAATAGAATTGATTGCAAGTTCGGTTCTATTGTTTAATTCTTTGCCTGGCACATCAGCAAGTAGGCAACATACATGTGCCCTTATCTATAGTTTCAGTGTAAGGGAATGCGCGGGAGAGTATAATACACCGTTTGTATGTGTTGAGAAAAGAAAAGTTTCCTATTAGGAAAGTTATGGCGAGCGCTCATTGACCCAAAAACCTGCCAAACAAATAACAGAATCACAACCCACATAACGGAGGAACATCATGCAAAACATAATATTTCTTGATATAGACGGAGTCTTGAATTCAAAGTTCTGGGATGAGGAGCATCAGCGCGAAATAAGTGACGGAAGGCTTGTAGATGCAGGCGCGGTGAGGCTCTTGGCGGAGCTTATAAAGAAGGCGGATGCAAAGCTGATCCTTCACTCAGGATGGCGTTTCTGGTTCGACGAGAATCTTAAACCACTAAGGCCTGAAGCAGAGCACTTGATCACAGTGATGGCTCAAGAGGGCATCAGGCTTGACGGCGTAACACCCGATCTTACCACCGAAGAAATAAGAAAGAGCAAGAAGTTCAGCCTTGTTAAGGCTGAAGAAATCCTCCTATGGCTGAAAGAGAACATAGCTTCCGCAAATAGTGACTTCTCATCAAATGATGAAACTTTCAAAATCGATGAAACTTCTAAAGATGCAGATTTTCCGGCAAATTGGCTTGTTCTTGATGACCTGGAACTTCATAACGGCTTGATAGCAAGGCATCAGATAAAGCCTGATCCAAACGTTGGGCTCACACATGAAGATGTAAGAAGAGCCCTGAACATTTTAAAGCTTTAAATGCAGAATAAATCTGCCTGCATGGTCCTACAAGATAGAATCAACCACTGGGACCATGCTTTTTATAATATTTGAATCCAATAATATATATCAGCATGGTCCTACAGGATAGAATCAACCACTGGGACTATGCTTTTTATAATATTTGAATCCAATAATATATATCAGCATGGTCCTACAAGATAGAATCAACCACTGGGACCATGTCTTTTAAAATATTTGAATAAAATAAAACATTTTAGCATGGCCCTACAAGATAAAATATCCCTTTTGGGCCATTCATCTTCGAAAAGTCAATCCTGATAAAACACTCAATCATAGTCCCATAAAGTAAAACATTGCATTTGGGCCATACATCTCTGGCAACACCTCTCCATAGCTTCCCGTCCCAAATCCCCTTTCCACATAATTTCACAATTCACATATTGACAAATCCCTCTCTCCGGAGTTATTGTATTATTGTACTAAGCGACTAATACAGTAATACAGTGTGCGACATCACGCTATATGCGGCTATGCACCGGCGAGTGACATCATGTCACGTATAGCGATGCAACAACACGCAGCATACCGTTACATGCGACTACATCGCAAGCACACCACTACAATGGACTGCATCACGCTACGTGCTACTTCACCACAACGTACAACCACATAGAACAATAACCGCCCACACACCGCAGCCCATAGGTTGCGGCGGGCACATATAAGATGATGCGAATCGTCGACAGAATGGAGAGAAAAGATGAGAAAAAGAAATATTATAGGGAAAACAACAAGCATAATTCTTGCGTTTACTCTTTGCATAACATCATTTACCGGTTGCGGCAAAAAGAAGATCACGGAAGAGGATTTTGCGCAGGTAAAACAGATTGATAAGAACTGCATCTTTAAGCAGGAAGATTTTCCGGGAATCCTTGGCGAAGGAGAAAAGGTGTGTGTTCTCGGCCGAAGCGGAGGCAAGGTAGTGGCTATCTGCGAAGCGGAAATCGGAGACAGAGGGTTTAAATATCTTTCTTTTAACCCTGACGGATCTGAGGTTAATTCCTGCGATTTCGGTGGCAAAAAGGAAGATTACATAACTATTGGCACTTTCGACCTTTCCGAAGAGTTTGCGGACGATCCGTTCTACTTTAGATGCCTTGAGTGGAGTGACAAATACGGACTTTTATGCGGAACAGAGGACGGCGTTAAGACCTATGATGAGCAGAATGGTCTGAAAGAGCTTGTTGATAAAAAAGTCATGAGTGGTATGGGTGGAATCTTAAATATGGTCGAACTTGCGGACAATAAGCTGTTTATAAATTATTATAATAAGCTTTACGCCCAGTCATTTGTGATAGTTGACGTAGACAGCAAGAAAGTGGAAAAGAAGCTTGGAGATTTCCAGGAGCACAGTTACTATAACTTTTTTGATGATGAAAACGGTAATCTGTATGCGGGTGATTCCTATGGGGTATATAAATGTGATACCGGGGCGGACAAGCTTGTAAAACTTCTTGATTACAGGGATTCATCAATCAATAGCGACGATATGATGTCACAGGAGGGTTTTGTTGCAGTAAATGAAAAAGAAATAATCGCTGATACTGTAGAAGGTGACAGTGGGGTAAACACTCTTGTGAAACTATCCAAAGTAAATCCTGAAGATGTTGCAGATAAGACCGTTATTACCTTATCAGGTATGTATGTAGATCGTGATATTGCGAGCCAGATCATGAAATTTAACAGATCAAGCGATAAGTATGCGATAAAGATATTGGATTACAGCGAGTTTTACGATGACTATAAACAATGTGAAAAGCAGTTTAATCTTGATATTACAGCAGGCAAAGCGGCCGATATCATCTGCTTTTCGGGAAGCGAAGCATCTGTCAGAAAATATGCCGATAAAGGAATACTTCTTGATTTAACTCCTGCTTTTGAAAACGGAGGCCCTTTGAGCGATATAGAAATCCTTCCGAACATAGCGGAGATGATGAAGTTCAATGGCAAGACCTATACATTTATGCCAACGTTCAAAATTAGTACATATGCAGTTAAATCCGAGTACGCGAAGGGAAAAAAATCTTTGACATACAAGGACTGCGACGAGCTGATAAATAGTAAAGGCGTGGATTATAAAACAGCGTTTGGTTCATATCAAAACAGAACATACGTCTGCTCATATTTCTGGATGCTCTACGGAGATGAGTTTTTTGACCTCAAGAATAAAAAGTGTAATTTCAATACGCCTGAGTTTGCAGAGTTTTTGAATTTTGCCAATAAGTTTCCCGATGATGAACCGGTTGATGTTGTAATGGAGGATGAGCTTGAGGCAGAATATGCCGAAGGAAAAGGGATTTTCTACGCCACAGATTTTAGAAATATATGGGAATATGCAAAGCTCAAGCAGTATATATTCAGAGATGATGTTGAATTGGTCGGATGTCCAAATAACCTTGGTAAAAACATGGCTGCGGTAAGCACAACTACATTTGGCGTAAACAGCAAGACGGAGCATGCGGATGTTATCTACGATCTTATCAGGGAACTTATGACTTCGGATAAAGAATCAAGTGGAGGCTTCTCTACGGTAAAGCCCAAGTTTGAAGAAGAGTTACGGGAAGCTACAGGTGAGATAAGCGATAGCAACACCAATGCGCAAACGTACGATCCTTTGAGCGGCAAAGATGTAAAATTAGAACCGCTGTCAGAGGAGGATATAAAGAAGTTCTATGATTATGCTGTTTCAATAAATACAAACGTCGGACATGATATGCAGGTTTCGGATATAATTTTAGAAGAGGCTTCAGCATTCTTTAAGGGAAAGAAAACGGCGGAACAAGTCGGAGATATCATACAGAACAGAATCAGCAATTATATTGCCGAAAACAGTTGATCTGAGAACTTGATTTAGAAGTTTAAAAAAGTCTGCAAAATTTTTATATTTTTTTGCAGACTTTTTTGCATGCGTATCGTTATATTAAATGAAGAGAGAAAAACAGGAGAAAAGTTTGGGGAAGATCGATTCGAGAGAAAAGTTAATACAGCTCATGGACCGGTACAAGAATCTGGTCTTTTCGGTGTGCCTTAAGCTTACCGGTGACCACTTTACTGCGGAGGATATTACGCAGGAAACGTTTATTTCCGCATATCGGCATCTTGAGGATTTTGACGGATGCGATGAAAAAGCGTGGATATGCAGGATCGCGAGTAACAAATGCATCGACTACCTAAGAAGTAGCAAGATGCGCGAGGTGGCTTCGACCGACGATGAGCTTGAAGCTTCCATGGACGCCGGCAGGGACGGGCCGCTTGAAACGTATATAGCACGGGATGTGGAGAAAAGATTTTTTGAACGGTGCAATGAACTTGATGAGCCGTACAGATCTGCGGCAGTCGGGCATTTTATTCAAGGAAAGACTGCAAAAGAGATAAGTCTTGAGAAAGGGATACCTCTTAAGACGACACAGTCCCACATCTACAGAGCCCGCGAGATGCTAAAGAAAATAATCAGGAAGGAGGAACTGCTGACATGAGTCATGAATATCTGAGTGATGAAGAATTACAAAAGCTTATTTCCGATGTTGAGCTTAATGACATGGCTGAAGCGCCCGTGGGTCTTCAGAAAAAAGTGCTTGATGCAGTTGATGCTGCAGACAAAGCAGGTAATATCGCGAAAACCAAAAAACAAAAGATAATCGAATACAGATTATACAGCCTGAAAGTGGCTCTCGCCGTTGCTGCAGCAATAGCGGTAATGTTCATAGTTCCTTGCGTTTCTGCTGCAAATAGATATGTTCCTTTTATGGAAAAGATCGTTTCTCAAAGAGATATATCTTTGAAAGAAGAGCTTTTTGTGAGAAAAGAAAGCAAGAACTGCGATGAGGAGTTAAACGAAAAAGGTTTTCGTGAACATCTGATACAGAAAAAAGAAAAGATAGAAAGAAAAATAAACAACATTTTTATTGGTGATATGGAGGAAGATGATGGAATATAAGAAAAGAAACGGCTTTTTTGTTTTTTGCTTTTCGTTTATACCCGGGGCGGTAGAGATGTATATGGGATTTATGAAGAACGGAGTGTCTTTACTGGCAACGTTTGTAATGGTATGTTTGGTTTCAATATATGATTATTCATTCATTTCGGCAGTTGCATATGGATTGTTGGTAGTAATCTGGTTTTATGCTTTTTTTCATGCTTGGAACTTGTACAGATTAAACGGGGATATACTGATGAAGTTGGAAGACAAATACATTTGGACGGAATTTGGACTTCCAAAAGAATTCACGATCAAAGAAGAAAAACTTCGCAGAGCTACGGCAATAGCGCTTATATTGATAGGGGCATGTACAATATGGGACAGTTTGTTAGAACTTCTTCGGAAAATTTTCATTCGCTATTTCTCTGAGGAATTTTGGTTTAGCTTTCGAAGTGTGATGAATAGCATACCTAGATTGGCTATTGCGGTGATATTCATTTATGCGGGAATTAAACTTATCAAAGGAAAAAAGAAAGAACTTGGAATTACGTCTGATGCAGAGCAGGAATGACCTGATTTTGAAGATGGAGATTATTCTGAGTGGGAGGTAAAAGATGGAGACAGCAAGCATGCATAGAGTTGGTACTATAACTGCAGGTATTACTCTTATAGTTTTTGGAGTCGCCTTTATACTGAATGTATTTTGGAGCTTTTTTGATATAACGACGATAATAAGGCTGTGGCCTATCATACTTATAGGGGTAGGTGTTGAGATACTTGTCTCGAGCTTTGAGAAGAATAAAGTGGTTTATGACAAGGCGGCCATATTGATCATGTTTTTAATGGTAGGATTTGCAATGTTTATGGCATGTTGGGATAAATGCGTGATACGGGAGCTCATGTAAATAGCAAACTTCTTTGATTTATGAGTCTTTGCTTCATGATATAATGTGGAGCAGGGACTTTTTCTTTTTTTTCTAAAAAACCTGTAAAAACGCTTGAATACAAATAAAAAAATCAAGTACAAGATTTTGATAATTTTTATAATTCGTTCATATAACGTTTAACGGATGCTGATATACTAACAATATAAGAATTACATGAAAGTGAGTTTTTTTATGGCAGCAGAGCATTTTGACTATTCAAAGATCAGCTACAATAAAAACGATGATTGGGATGATGTAAGCTTGATAGATCTTGAGAATCTTCTTCAGATGAAAGGTCAGGTCAAGGAATTTCGAATTCTTATGATGAAGTATGACAGCGCATTATTGGAAGTTCGAACTAAACTTGATGTATTAAATAAGGAATTGGCTCTGAGGAATAACAGAAATCCGTTTGAAGCGATAAAGATGAGGATCAAGACACCTCTTAGCATATATAAGAAACTGATCAGCAAGGGCGTGGATTTTTCGATTGAAAATATTGATAAGTACATATCTGATGTTGCGGGAATACGAGTTGTGTGCTCGTTTGTGGACGATATCTATATGTTGGCGGACTGTCTTGCAAATCAGGATGACATCAGGGTGATCCAGAGAAAAGACTATATCGACAAGCCTAAGAAGAGTGGCTACCGTAGCCTGCATCTTATAATAGAAGTCCCGATCTTTCTTGTTCAGGAAAAAGAGTACATGAAAGTTGAGGTACAGTTCAGGACAATAGCCATGGATTTCTGGGCAAGCCTTGAACACAAGATGAAGTATAAAAAAGACAATATCAATCAGGAAGTTATTTCCGACGATCTTAAGTTCAGCGCAGATCTGATAAATCAGCTTGATTTAAGGATGCAACAGATTCGCCGGAAGATAGACGGCGAAGAAGAATAATTTAGTAGGAGATTTTATTTATATAGCAACCCCCGTAACGCTTGTAAAATGAGCATTTACGGGGGTTGTGGCTTTTTATATGTATTTTGCGGAAAACTTTAGCGACTCTTTGCGTAAGATTCTTAGTTTTTTGCTGTCCAGCGTCCGCTTGCGCCGCAGGGAAGGACAAGTCCGTTTGACTTTACGGGAAGTCCGATCTCATTGGCTTCTATGGTACCCGGATGAATCGGATCAAGTACCGTGTGCAGCATATATGACAGCACCGCAGGCTGAAGACCTGTTGTGTAAGAATTTATAAGGAAGAAAAGAGGTTTATCCGACAGAAGCTTCGATGTCAGTTCGATAAACGGAAATACCGAGTCTTCAATCTTCCATATCTCACCCTTGGGGCCTCTTCCGTAGGAAGGCGGATCCATGATTATTCCGTCGTACTTGTTTCCTCGTCTGATCTCGCGCTCGACAAATTTTACACAGTCGTCTACGAGATATCTTATAGGTGTATCTGCAAGGCCTGAAGATGCAGCATTTTCTTTTGCCCAAGCTACCATACCCTTGGCTGCGTCTACGTGTGTAACCTTAGCACCGGCCTTAGCGGCAGAAACAGTGGCTCCGCCTGTGTAGGCAAAAAGGTTTAAGACTTTGATCTCACGATTCGCTTCCTTTATTAATGAAGAGAACCAGTCCCAGTTTGCAGCCTGCTCGGGGAAAAGCCCTGTGTGCTTGAAACTGAAGGGCTTCAGATTAAAAGTAAGTTCCTTATAATTAATAGTCCATTCTTCGGGAAGATTTCTGAATTCCCATTCGCCACCGCCTTTGTTGCTGCGGTGGTAGTGGCCGTTCCATTTCTTCCAGCCGAAATGTTTTTTGTCCGTTTTCCATATTACCTGAGGGTCGGGTCTTACCAGCATGTAGTCGCCCCAGCGCTCAAGCTTTTCACCTGAAGAGGTATCAATTACCTCATAATCTTTCCATCCGTTTGCAATCCACATATTTTTTTCCTTCTGACTAAAATTTTCATTGCCTATTATAATATAAAGAAGCTTCTATATGATACAGAAATCGAGAGATAGGAAATGATGTTAAAAAACATCAAGAAAGACTGGCTAAAAACACCTATTTTTGCATAAAAGTGATTAATTTATAAAAAGTGGTTGCATATACTTTTAAAATGTTTTACAATCATAAACGCTGTGACATGATAGCTATGAAGCGTGAGGTTGCTGCTTTCATCCAGTTAAGCAGGTTTTCCGTGGAGCGAATGTCTAGAGACCACTGATGTGGTCAAACAAACTGACGACAAGTCACTGTACAGACAATTAAGTCTGCCGACTAACCCAAGGCAGAAACGACGTGTAGGGATTCTATGGCCTTAATTTGTGTTAAGTCGTAGGACACACACGGGAGAGTGTACAGTCACCGCTTGTCGTACTTGTATATAAAAGTGCGAAAAGGAGGCGACTTTTTTTATGGCAAATCAGGTAATGAGAATTACACTTAAGGCTTATGATCACCAGCTTGTTGATGCATCAGCCAAGAAGATTATCGAGACAGTCAAGAAGAACGGATCTCAGGTAAGCGGACCGGTACCCCTTCCTACTAAGAAGGAAGTTGTTACTATCTTAAGAGCGGTTCACAAATACAAAGATTCCAGAGAACAGTTCGAGCAGAGAACACACAAGAGACTTATCGATATCATCACACCTACATCAAAGACAGTTGAGGCTCTTCAGAGACTCGAGATGCCTGCAGGTGTAAATATCAATATCAAGATGAAGTGATACAAGGTGTCATAAGACATAGAGCAATCCGTATCAATTTATCAAATATAAAACAGGTAACTATTCACACCTCTACTAGTATGATGCAAGGCGCATGATGCCGTGATAACTGGAGAATTACCAAAACGTTGCAGGTAATTAAACGACATTGCGATCGTAGTACGCATCCGCTGTAGATGTAATAAGGAGGTAGAAACATGAAGAAGGCTATTTTAGCTACTAAAGTCGGAATGACTCAGATCTTCAAAGAGGACGGATCACTTATTCCTGTAACAGTTCTTCAGGCAGGACCTTGTGTAGTAACACAGATCAAGACTGTTGAGAACGACGGATACAGTGCCGTACAGGTTGGCTTTGTTGACAAGAAGGAAAAGATCGTTAACAAGGACAAAAACGGAAACAAGACAATTATTCATCGCCATGGAGCAACAAAGGCTGAGCAGGGACATTTCAAGAAGGCAGGAGTTTCTTGCAAGAGATATGTAAGAGAATTCAAGCTTGAGAATGCTTCTGAGTATGCACTTGGTGCAGAGATCAAGGCTGACGTTTTCGCTGAAGGCGACAAGATTGACGCAACAGCTATTTCAAAGGGAAAAGGATTCCAGGGCGCTATTAAGAAGAATGGTCAGCACAGAGGACCTATGGCTCACGGTTCCAAGTTCCACCGTCATCAGGGTTCTAATGGTTCAAGTTCAGATCCCAGCCGTGTATTTAAAGGTAAGGGAATGCCCGGACACATGGGTAGTGTTAAAGTAACAGTTCAGAATCTCGAGGTTGTAAGAGTAGATGCAGACAAGAATCTTATTCTTGTAAAGGGCGCTATTCCGGGACCTAAGAAGGGACTTGTTACAATCAAGGAAACCGTTAAGGTTATCGGTTAATAGAACGCGAAAGGAGGACCAAACAGATGGCAAACGTATCTGTTTATAATATGGAAGGCAAAGAAGTTGGTAAGCTTGATTTAAGCGATGCTATCTTCGGTGTTGAAATAAACGAACATCTCGTACACATGGCAGTTCTTCAGCAGCTTGCTGACAAACGTCAGGGTACACAGAAAGCTAAGACACGTTCTGAAGTTTCAGGAGGCGGAAGAAAGCCTTGGAGACAGAAGGGAACAGGTCATGCAAGACAGGGTTCTATCAGAGCTCCTCAGTGGAAGGGCGGCGGAGTTGTATTTGCTCCCGTTCCGAGAGATTACTCTTTCAAGATGAACAAGAAAGAGAAGAGAGCTGCTCTTAAGTCTGCACTTACAGACAAGGCTCAGAGTAACAACCTCATCGTTGTTGACGAGCTCAAGTTTGATGAGATCAAGACTAAGAAGTTCGCAGAGGTTATGAACAACCTCAAGGCTACACGTAAGGCTCTTGTTGTTCTTGCAGACAATGATAAGAACGTTGTTCTTTCAGCAAGAAATCTTGCAGAAGCAAGCACAACACTTACAAACACACTTAACGTGTATGATATCGTAAACGCTAAGACACTCGTTCTTACAAAGGACGCAGTTACAAAGATAGAGGAGGTGTATTGCTAATGGCAGCATTACAGTATTATGACGTAATCCTTAAGCCTGTTCTTACAGAGAAGAGCATGGCCGGCATGGGCGAGAAAAAGTACACTTTCCTTGTTAATCCTGAAGCTAACAAGACACAGATCAAGGAAGCTGTAGAGAAAATGTTTGAAGGAGCTAAGGTTGCTAAGGTTAACACTCTTAATGCCAACGGCAGAAAGAAGAGACGTGGAATGACAATCGGTTTCACAGCTAAGACTAAGAAAGCAATCGTTCAGCTTACAGAAGACAGCAAAGATATTGAGATTTTCCAGGGACTTTGAGCAGAACACTCAGCGAGGTAGTTCCGAGCTTAGTGTGAGCTATGCAAATTCACTTAATGAGGTTCTTTCGAGTTTAGTGAAGTTTGCATTACCACTAAAAATATACGTGCTGAATCCAATAAAAAGTCCGGGATTCAAGTGTTTTTTACACTAGTCACGTGATAAACAAAAAAGGAGAAATAATCATGGGAATTAAGAAGTACGGCCCATATACCCCATCCAGAAGAAACATGACTGGATCAGATTTCTCAGAGATCACAAAGAAGACTCCCGAGAAGTCACTCGTTGTTTCTAAGAACAGCAAGGCTGGTCGTAACAACCAGGGTAAGATCACAGTAAGACATCGCGGATGCGGCGGCAGAGTTAAGTACAGAATCGTAGACTTCAGAAGAAATAAGGACGATATGCCTGCAAAGGTTATCGGAATTGAGTATGATCCTAACAGATCAGCAAATATCGCACTTATCCAGTACGAGGATGGCACAAAGGCTTACATCCTTGCACCTAACGGATTGACAGACGGTATGACAGTTATGAACGGTGCTAACGCAGAAATCCGTGTTGGTAACTGCCTCCCTCTTTCAGCTATTCCTGTCGGTGAAAACGTACACAACATTGAGCTTTATCCCGGAAAGGGCGGCCAGATGGTTCGTTCAGCCGGAAACGCTGCACAGCTCATGGCTAAGGAAGGAAAGTATGCAACACTTCGTCTTCCTTCAGGCGAGATGAGAATGGTTCCCATTGAGTGCAGAGCTACAATCGGTGTTGTAGGAAATGGCGATCACAACCTTATTAACTATGGTAAAGCCGGAAGAATTCGTCACATGGGTATCCGCCCTACAGTTCGTGGTTCTGTTATGAACCCCAACGACCATCCTCACGGTGGTGGTGAAGGTAGAGCACCTATTGGACGTTCAGGCCCTTGCACACCTTGGGGTAAGCCTGCTCTTGGTTATAAGACACGTAAAGCTAAGAAGGCTTCTAACAAGCTGATCGTAAGAAGAAGAAACGGTAAGGCCATCAAATAAGGAGGAATAAAATGTCTAGATCACTTAAAAAGGGACCTTTTGCAGACGCAAGCCTGCTCAAGAAGATAGATGCTATGAACGCTGAGGGCCAGAAGCAGATAGTTAAAACTTGGTCACGTCGTTCTACAATTTTCCCGTCTTTTGTTGGACACACAATCGCTGTTCATGACGGAAGAAAGCATATTCCTGTATATGTTACTGAAGATATGGTTGGACACAAGCTTGGTGAGTTTGTTCCCACAAGAACATTCAGAGGACATGCTGGAAGTTCTCCCGTTGAGAGAAAGAGCAGCGTTCACTAAGAAGTGCCAATGAAAGGAGGTCAAATCCATGGAAATGGAAATCAAGCATAGATCTAAAATTAAAAGAGAAAGAAATCGTGACAATAAAGAAACAAGACCTTTTGCAAAGTTATCTTACGCAAGAATACCTGTTCAGAAGGCATGCTTTGTCATGGATGCTATCAGAGGTAAGGATGTTGAGTCAGCACTCGCAATCCTTCAGTATAATCCCAGATATGCTTCAAGCGTAATCTACAAGCTCCTTAGCAGCGCAGTAGCAAACGCTGAGAACAACAAGGGAATGAACAGAGCAAATCTTTTCGTTGCTGAATGTACTGCAAGCAATGGCCCTATCATGAAGAGAATTCAGCCTAGAGCACAGGGCAGAGCATACAGAATCAACAAGAGAATGAGTCATCTGACTGTTATTTTGGACGAGAGATAATTGAAAGGAGAAGCGAAGAATGGGACAGAAAGTTAATCCTCATGGACTCAGAGTCGGTGTTATCGCTGATTGGGATTCCAAGTGGTACGCTGAATCTGGCGATTTCGCCAATAATCTTGTAGAAGATTACAATATCAGAAAATTTCTGAAGAAGAAGTTATATGCAGCTGGTGTTTCTAAGATCGAGATCGAGAGAGCATCAGATAGAGTAAAAGTTATCGTTTACACAGCTAAGCCCGGTGTTGTTATCGGTAAGGGTGGTGCTGAGATCGAGGTAACTAAGAAGGAACTTTCAAAGCTTACAGATAAGAAGGTTCTTGTTGATATCAAAGAGATCAAGAAGCCCGATAAGGATGCACAGCTTGTTGCAGAGAACATTGCTCAGCAGCTTGAGAACCGTGTATCATTCAGAAGAGCTATGAAGTCTTGCATGAGCAGAACAATGAAGACAGATGCTCTTGGTATCAAGGCTTGCTGCTCAGGCCGTCTTGGTGGAGCAGATATCGCTCGTTCAGAGTTCTACAGCGAGGGAACTATTCCTCTTCAGACACTCAGAGCAGATATTGATTATGGATTTGCAGAAGCAGATACAACCTACGGTAAGGTTGGTGTTAAGGTATGGATCTACAAGGGTGAAGTACTTCCGACCAAAGCAGGTGAGAATTCAGATAAGGAAGGGAGCGATAAATAATGTTAATGCCGAAGAGAGTTAAGCACCGCAAGCAGTTCCGCGGTTCAATGGCTCATAAAATTACTCGTGGTACAAAGATCACTTACGGTGAATTTGGAATTGTTGCGCTTGAGCCTTGCTGGATCAATTCAAACCAGATTGAGGCAGCCCGTGTTGCTATGACACGTTTCATCAAGCGTGGTGGTCAGGTTTGGATTAAGATTTTCCCTGACAAGCCTATCACATTAAAGCCTCTCGGAACTCGTATGGGATCCGGTAAGGGTGCTGTTGATAGATGGGTAGCTGTTGTTAAGCCCGGTCGTGTAATGTTCGAAATCGGTGGAGTTGCCGAGGCCGACGCAAGAGAAGCTCTTCGTCTTGCAACACATAAGCTTCCTTGCAAGTGCAAGATCGTTTCAAAGGCTGATTTGGAAGGCGGTGTATCTAATGAAAACTAATAAGTATGTAGACGAGCTGAAAGCTAAGACTGCTGATGAACTTCAGACTGAGCTTGTATCAGCTAAAAAGGAACTTTTCAATTTAAAATTCCAGAACGCTACAAACCAGCTGGATAATACAGCAAGAATTAAAGAAGTAAGAAGAAATATTGCAAGAATCCAGACTGTAATCACACAGAATGCTAAGGCTGCTAACTAAGCCTTTTGCTTGGTTTAAAAAGGAGAAATGATCGTGGAAAGAAATTTAAGAAAAACGCGTGTTGGAAAAGTAACAAGCGATAAGATGGACAAGACCATCACAGTTTCCATTGAGGACCATGTGAAGCATCCTCTTTACAAGAAGATCGTGAAGAGAACATATAAGCTTAAGGCTCATGACGAGAATAATGAGTGCCGTATTGGTGACACAGTTAAAGTCATGGAGACAAAGCCTATCTCCAAGGATAAGAGATGGAGACTTGTATCCATTATTGAACGTGCAAAGTAATACAAAAAAAGGAGAAATATCATGATTCAGCAGGAAAGTAGACTTAGAGTCGCTGATAACACTGGTGCAAAAGAGCTTCTTACAATCCGTGTTATGGGTGGATCTACAAGAAGATATGCGAGAATCGGCGACACAATCGTTGCATCTGTAAAAGAAGCAACACCCGGTGGAGTTGTAAAGAAGGGTGATGTTGTTAAGGCTGTTGTCGTTCGTACTGTAAAAGAGACACGTCGTAAGGACGGTTCCTACATCAGATTTGATGAAAACGCTGCTGTTGTTATCAATGAAGATGGTACGCCTAAGGGAACACGTATTTTTGGACCCGTAGCCAGAGAGCTTCGTGAGAAAAAGTTCATGAAGATTCTTTCTCTTGCTCCGGAAGTATTATAAGGAGGCGCCCAGATGTCAACAAGTAAGATTAAGAAGGGCGATATGGTTAAGGTTATCGCCGGAAGAGAAATCGACAAGGAAGGAAAAGTCCTTTCTGTTGATACAAAGAACGGAAAGGTTGTTGTAGAGGGTCTCAACAAGGTAACTAAGCATGAGAAGCCTTCTGCTAAGAACCCCAATGGCGGAATTGTAGAGAGCGAAGCAGCTCTTGATATCTCCAACGTTATGTATCTTCACAAAGGAAAACCTACCAGAATCGGATTCAAGGTTGAGAAGGATGAGAATGGTAAGGTTGTAAAGAAGAACCGCATCGCAAAAAAGACCGGTGAGGTTATCGACTAATTAAGGAAGGAGGTATTTAACGTTGAGTAGATATAAGGATTTATACAAAAACGAGATCGTTGATGCTATGACAAAGAAGTTCGGTTACAAGAACGTAATGCAGGTGCCTAAGCTTGACAAGATCGTTATCAATATGGCAGTTGGTGAAGCTAAGGAAAACGCTAAGCTTCTCGAGAACGCTGCAAATGATATGGCTATTATTTCTGGTCAGAAGCCTGTTTACACAAAGGCTAAGAAGTCAATCGCTAACTTCAAATTGAGAGAGGGTATGCCTATCGGATGTAAGGTTACACTTCGTGGCGACAAGATGTACGATTTCCTTGATCGTCTTGTAAACCTCGCACTTCCTCGTGTACGTGACTTTAGAGGAATCAACCCTAACTCATTCGACGGAAGAGGAAACTATGCACTTGGTATCAAGGAGCAGCTTATCTTCCCTGAAATCGAGTATGATAAGATTGACAAGACAAGAGGTATGGATATCATTTTCACAACAACAGCTAAGACAGATGAAGAGGCTCGTGAGCTTCTCACACTGTTCAATATGCCTTTTGCAAAGTAATAATAGGAGGGAAATGCACACATGGCTAAATTATCCATGAAGTTGAAACAGCAGATGAAGCCCAAGTTCTCTACACGTGAGTACAATCGTTGTAAGATCTGTGGTCGTCCTCATGCTTATCTTAGAAAGTACGGAATCTGCAGAATTTGCTTCCGTGAGCTTGCATACAAGGGCGAAATTCCGGGAGTACGTAAAGCATCTTGGTAATTCTGTAGAATTCCCCCTTTTGGGGGATGTAATATAAGCGGTTCAGGATGGAAACCGCATATTTACAAAGTTATTATTCTTCGTATAATTAAAAAATAGAGAAACACATAAGCGCGCATTGCGGCTTCGTGTCTCTGCTCAATTCGGGGAGTAGTAAGGCGAAGCAAAAATAATTAAGGAGGCAATTTAAAATGGCAATGAACGATCCTATTGCAGATATGCTTACAAGAATTCGTAACGCAAACGCTGCAAAGCATGACACAGTTGACGTTCCTTCTTCAAAGATGAAGCTTGCAATTGCAAACATTCTTCTTGACGAAGGTTATATTAAGAAGCTTGATGTTGTTGAGGACGGAGCTTTTAAGAATCTTCACATCACTCTTAAGTATGGCGCTGATAGAAATGACAAGGTAATTACAGGTCTTAAGAGAATCTCAAAGCCCGGTCTTCGTGTATACGCAGGCAAGGACGAGCTTCCCAGAGTATTGGGCGGACTTGGTATCGCAATCATTTCAACAAACCAGGGAGTTGTAACTGACAAAAAAGCAAGAGAGCTGCAGGTTGGTGGCGAAGTTCTTGCATTCATTTGGTAAATTGGAGGTACGGGCATGTCACGAATTGGAAAAATGCCAATCGCAGTTCCTGCTGGAGTAACAGTAGAAGTTGCAGAAAATAATAAGGTGACTGTTAAGGGACCTAAGGGAACCCTTACAAGAGTTTTCCCTGCTGAGATTTCTTTCTCACAGGCAGATGGTCAGATCGAAGTTAAGAGACCTGACGATCAGAAGAAGACAAGAGCATTACACGGTCTTTCAAGAAGCCTTCTTAACAACATGGTAGTTGGTGTTACAGATGGTTTCGAGAAGAAGCTCGAGGTTAACGGTGTAGGTTACAGAGCTGCTAAGAATGGCAAGACACTCTCTCTTACACTTGGTTATTCTCACCCCGTAGAACTTGCTGATCCTGAAGGAGTAGAGACAGTAGTTGAGGGACAGATAATCACTGTTAAGGGAATCGACAAAGAGGCTGTTGGCCAGCACGCTGCAATCATCAGAGAGAAGAGAGCTCCTGAACCTTATAAGGGCAAGGGAATCAAGTATGTTGATGAAGTTATCAAGCGTAAGGTTGGTAAGACAGGTAAGAAGTAATAAGATAAGGAGAGTGCAAAATGGTTAGTAAAGAATCAAGACAGAAAATTCGTGCTAAGAAGCATATGAAGATTCGTAATCGTTTCAGCGGTACAGCTGAGAGACCACGTTTAGCAGTATTTAGAAGCAATAGTCATGTATATGCACAGGTTATTGATGATGTAGCCGGCAAGACAATTGTATCTGCTTCTACTCTTGAAAAAGACATCAAGGCAGAACTCAAGAATACAGACGATATTGAAGCTGCTACAAAAGTTGGTGATATTGTAGCAAAGAGAGCATTGGAAAAGGGCATCAAGGCTGTTGTATTTGACAGAGGTGGTTATATCTACCACGGAAAAGTTAAAGCTCTTGCTGATGCTGCCAGAGAAGCTGGCCTTGAATTCTAAGAAGGGAGAAAACACAAATGAAGCGTACAATAGTTGATGCAAGTCAGCTCGAATTGACAGATAAAGTTGTTACCATCAAGCGCGTTACTAAGGTTGTTAAGGGTGGACGTAACATGAAGTTCACAGCACTTGTAGTAGTTGGTGATAAGAATGGACACGTTGGCGTAGGTCTTGGTAAGTCTACTGAAATCCCGGATGCAATCCGTAAGGGTAAGGAAGATGCTACTAAGAACCTCATTACTGTTCCTCTTGATGAGAACAACAGTATTACACACGATTTCGTAGGTAAGTTCGGCTCTGCTGAAGTATTACTTAAGAGATCACCTGAAGGTACCGGTATCATCGCAGGAGGTCCTGCTCGTTTGGTATGTGAGTATGCAGGTATCAGAAACATCAGAACAAAGTCACTTGGTTCAAACAACAAGCAGAACGTTGTTTATGCAACAATCAGCGGTCTTGCTCAGTTGAAGACACCTGAAGAAGTTGCTGCTAAGCGCGGTAAGTCCGTTGCTGAAGTAACAGCTTAAGGTTTAGTAAATAAGGAGTATAAATCAATGGCAAACGAGAAAAAGCTTAAGATCACATTGGTTAAGTCCACTATCGGTGCTATTCCTAAGCAGGTGGCAACAGTAAAATCAATGGGATTTAAGAAACTTAACAGCTCTGTTGAACTTCCTGATAATTCCGCAACAAGAGGACAGATTCAGCAGATCAGACACCTTGTAAAGGTAGAAGAGATCTAATCTCAAAAGCAAAAGTAAATGGTATCCGGAGCTGCAGTATGTATGCGCGAGTGGTAAGCAGCGATGCTTATTGCGTGTAGCGGTATAAGCTCCGGAGTTAAATAAAGGAGGATTATCATGGAATTATCAAACTTAAGACCTGCTGAAGGTTCTGTACAGAGCGATAATTTTAGAAGAGGCCGTGGTCATGCTTCAGGAAACGGCAAGACCGCAGGTAAGGGACACAAGGGTCAGAAGGCTCGTTCAGGTGCTCCCAGACTTGGCTTCGAAGGTGGACAGATGCCACTTTTCAGAAGACTTCCTAAGAGAGGCTTCAAGAATATCAATCATAAAAACATCGTAGGAATTAACGTAAGCGCTCTTGAAGTATTTGATAACGGAGCAGTTGTAGATGTTCAGGCACTCAAGGATCAGGGAATCATCAAGAAAGAGCTTGATGGTGTAAAGATTCTTGGAAACGGAGAATTTACCAAGAAGCTTACGGTTAAAGCAAATGCGTTCAGCGCAGCAGCAAAAGAGAAAATCGAGGCACTTGGTGGAACAACAGAGGTGATCTAATGTTTAAGTCCCTAATGAATGCATTAAAAGTCAAAGAAATCAGATTGAAACTTCTCTTTACTCTTGCAATGCTTGCTGTTATCAGATTTGGAACAACAATTCCGGTTCCCGGAATCGATGTCCAGCGTTTTAAGAGCTGGTTTGAAAGTTTAAAGAGCGGTAACGATGCGTTTGGCTTTGTGGATCGATTTACAGGTGGATCGTTTGAGCATGCTTCAATCCTGGCTCTCAATATCACACCTTATATCACATCTTCCATTATTGTTCAGCTTCTTACAATTGCTATTCCCAAGTTTGAGGAGTGGCAGAAGGATGGAGAAGATGGAAGAAAGAAACTTACAGCAATGACAAGATACATTACTGTAGTTTTGGCACTTATCGAGTCCATTGCAATGGCTGTTAATTTCTACAAAGGCGATTCCCTTGCAGATAAATCAATCTTCTTGGCAATTCAGGTTGTAGTTGCATTTACAGCAGGTAGTGCATTCCTCATGTGGATTGGTGAACGAATCACGGAAAACGGTGTTGGGAATGGTATTTCTATAGTTCTGACGATCAACATTCTTTCAAGAATTCCGTCAGATCTTCATTCGCTTTTCGAGCGTTTTGTGAGTGGGAAGCCTATTGCAAGGGGAGTAGTATCAGCTGTAATAATTATAGCGGTTATTATTGCATTGGTAGTACTGATCGTAGTTCTTAACGGCGCAGAGCGCAGAATCCCTGTTCAGTATGCAAAGAAGATTCAGGGTAGAAGAACTTATGGTGGAAATCGTTCGGAGATTCCGCTTAAGGTCAGCACAGCGGGCGTTATGCCTATCATTTTTGCAATGTCATTGTTCCAGTTTCCCAGCGTTATAACTTATTTCACAGGTTATAAGGGACCGGGCGTTTGGGCAACGATATTGGAATATTTAAGACAGGACAATTGGTTTGATCCAAACCATTGGGAGTATTCCATTGGTCTTGTAGTATACATATTATTGCTTATCTTCTTCGCGTATTTCTATACATCAATTACCTTCAATCCTATTGAGATTGCAGATAATATGAAGAAGCAGGGCGGTTTCATACCGGGAATCAGACCCGGAAAGCCTACAAGCGATTATCTTACAAGCATTTTGAACTATATCATCTTTATCGGAGCATGCGGACTTATTCTTATTGCAATAATTCCTTACTTCTTCAGTGGTATGTTCAAGGCAAGTGTTTCATTCGGTGGTACTAGCCTTATCATCGTGGTAAGTGTTATACTTGAAACTATAAAACAGATTGAGTCACAGATGCTTGTACGTAATTACAAGGGATTTTTGGAAGACTGATTAAAAAATTAATGAAAGAGGTACAGGGACCTACTCTCGCAGTGGGCCCTGCAACCTCTTGTTTCTACTTTATGGAAGGGATTAGAGTATGAAGATTATTATGTTGGGTGCACCCGGTGCGGGAAAAGGCACACAGGCTCAGATGATCGCGGAAAAGTTCAACATTCCGCATATCTCAACAGGAGATATTTTCAGAGCCAACATCAAGAACGGAACAGAACTTGGTAAGAAAGCCAAGGAATTCATGGATAAGGGACAGCTTGTTCCCGATGAGCTTACAGTTGAGCTTCTTCTTGACAGAGTAGCAAATGATGACTGCAAGAACGGATACGTACTTGATGGTTTTCCTCGCACAATTCCCCAGGCTGATGTTCTTGATTCAGAACTTACAAAGCTTGGTGATAAGGTTGATTACGCTATCAATGTTGACGTTCCCGATGAGAATATCGTTCGCAGAATGTCAGGCAGAAGAGCTTGTCTGAAGTGTGGCGCAACCTATCATATTGAACATATTAAACCACAGAAAGACGGAATCTGTGATAAGTGCGGTAGCGAGCTTGTTCAGAGAGATGATGACAAGCCTGAGACAGTTCAGAACAGACTTAAGGTTTATCATGAGCAGACTCAGCCGCTTATTGATTACTATGAGAAAAAGAGTATTTTGAAGACTGTAGACGGAACAAAGGATATGCAGGAAGTCTTCAGTGATATTGTTAGCATATTGAATGCATAATCTGGTGTGTTAAAATGGCTATAAGTATCAAAACAGATGAAGAAATCAATCTTATGCGACAGTCAGGGCATCTATTGGCAAAGGTTCATGAAGAACTGCATGCTGCTCTCAGACCCGGTATATCAACTCTTGAGCTTGATGAGATTGGTGAGAGAACTATCCGTGCTCTGGGCGGGATTCCGAATTGCAAAGATTACGAAGGATTTCCTGCTTCTGTGTGCATTTCGGTGAACAATGAAGTAGTTCACGGAATACCTAGCAGTGAGCGAATCCTGCAGGAAGGAGACATTGTTTCTTTCGACACAGGACTCATATATAAAGGTTTTCATTCTGATGCGGCGAGAACATGGGGCGTCGGTAAGATAAGCGATGAAGCGCAGAAACTTATCGATGTCACCAGAGAAAGCTTTTTTGAAGGAATTAAGAAAGCTAAAGCGGGAAACAGACTTCACGATATTTCCGCTGCTATCGATAAATATATCAGACCACACGGTTACGGCATTGTAAGGGAACTTACAGGTCACGGGATCGGAACAAGTTTACATGAAGATCCCATGGTGCCTAACTTCAGGAAACTGACAAGAGGTGTGAAACTTCAAAAAGGTATGACCATATGCGTCGAGCCCATGATAACAATGGGAAGCCGCAAGATAGGCTGGCTTGAGGATGACTGGACTGTTGTCACACTTGACGGGTCACTTGCAGCACATTATGAGAATACAATAGCCATCACGGATGGTGAACCGGAGATATTAACTTTAATATAGTTGTAAATTAAGAGGAGATGTAGATGTCAAAGGCTGATGTAATTGAAATTGAAGGAAAGGTAATTGAGAAGCTTCCCAATACAATGTTCCAGGTTGAACTTGAAAACGGACACGTTGTGTTGGCACATATAAGCGGTAAGCTTCGCCAGAACTTTATCAGAATTTTACCCGGTGATAAGGTAACACTTGAGTTATCACCATATGATCTTACAAAAGGAAGAATTATTTGGAGAGACAAGTAATATAATAATCTAATAACGGTACGTGTGTGAGGGATTTATGATACAAAAAATTCTGGATAGGCATTTCGATAGTATTTCGTTCATACATTATAACAAGAATAAGATAGCGGAGGATAATATCCGAAACACTGCTGACACTGTGATGTTTTTATCCGGTGTTAGCGCGTTCCTGCTATTTCTTATTTTACTGTTTTCGGGAAGTTATTATTTTTGTTTTTTTCTAATTGCAATATTGTTTGTTCTTGTTGGAATACATTTAGTACAGAAAGTTTTTCTTAGTAATATATCTGAGAGCTTCAAATTATCTAGAATGTATTCCTTCTTTTTTTATGGAGTGATGATTCTTGCTTACTCCTATGCTGATATTATTATGAACATGACATCAAGGTGTATTGTGTTCCCTTGTGCCATTATCGTGATAACTGCGGTATATATGGATACTTTTTTGGCCACTACGGTGTACAAGATCGTACTTACCATCATATATTGCATAATGGATTCTATGATCCGTCCCCATTATGGTGTAAAAAGAGATTTGTTTGTTGCGGGCGTTGCCATCATCGCGTCGCTGTTCAGCTATTTTGAGATAGTCGATCTAGCGATAAATAAAGGTGAAGACAGACGTATCCTCGAAAGAAAGAGTACTACAGATCTTCTTACGGGTATTTACAACAAGCTTTCTTTTGAAGAGAAATGTAATGAATACCTTAAGAAAAGAAAACCCGGTGCAAGATGCATTCTGTTTATCTTTGACCTTGATAATTTCAAGGAAGTAAATGATACATACGGCCATCAGACGGGTGATAACGTGCTTAAGAAGTTCTCTGAGATACTTCAGAGCTATTTCCATCCCTACGATATCATGGGAAGGATAGGTGGCGATGAGTTCATGGTGCTCGTTATGGGCGAGATGCCTGAAGGGTTTGCGGAAAAGAGATGCAGAAGTATTCTTCACGAGTTTAAGACTGCACGTATCAATCAGGTATCAGGTCTTACATGCAGTATCGGTATTGTCAGTGACAACGACTGCGCAAGCTTCAGTGAGCTTTATAAGAAGGCGGATGAAGCTCTTTATGAGGCAAAAGAGAGCGGAAAAGCCACATTTAATCTTCATGAGGAAGAAAAAGAAAGAAATTCAAAATTGTCGTAACAATCTTATGAAAAAGCTGAAAAAACTGCTTGATTATTGACTTTGGATATGTTATGATATCAAATGGTCTTTTTAGGTAGAGGGGTTATTATGCCCTTCTTTAAGCATTATCTGTTTACCATGCAGGAAAGGAGTAACAATGAAAGTAAGGTCTTCTGTTAAGCCTATGTGCGAAAAGTGCAAGGTTATTAAGAGAAAGGGCGTTATCAGAGTTATCTGTGACAACCCTAAGCACAAACAGAGACAGGGATAATCCGAGCCGTTTAGGTGGATTACTTTTTGATACCAATGTGTATTGGAAAGATCGGATCATTCTTTGTCCGGTTGGGCTGTGAATCATGGCCCCAATCAAACAAGTAATATTATTTATAAGTTATGGAGGAATAAAAAATGGCTCGTATTGCAGGTGTAGATTTACCTAGAGATAAGCGAGTAGAGATCGGTTTGACATATATCTACGGAATCGGTAGAACAAGCTCAAACAAGATTCTTGAAGCAGCAAAAGTAAGCCCGGACACACGTGTTCGTGATCTTACAGACGAAGAAGTAAAGAGAATTGCCGAGATTATCGGTAACGACTACGATGTAGAAGGTGACCTCAGAAGAGAAATCGCTATGAACATCAAGAGACTCACAGAGATCGGATGTTTCAGAGGCATGCGTCATAGAAGAGGACTTCCTTGCCGTGGTCAGAGAACTAAGACAAATGCAAGAACTAGAAAAGGACCTAAGAGAACAATCGCTAACAAGAAGAAATAATTTTTCTTGATGTCTGAGCATGGCAGATCAGTGATGTAACATTATAACCAGTAATTATTAGGAAGAAAGTAGGTTAGTTTAAAATGGCAAATCAGAAATCAACTGCAGCTAAAAAGTCAGCTGCAAAGAAACGTGTCAAGAAAAACGTTGAACACGGACAGGCGCACATCCAGTCATCTTTCAATAACACTATCGTTACTTTGACAGATGCAGCAGGAAACGCTCTTAGCTGGGCAAGTGCCGGCGGTCTCGGATTTAAAGGTTCAAGGAAATCTACTCCTTATGCTGCACAGGTAGCTGCAGAGACAGCAACAAAGGCTGCACTTATTCACGGCCTTAAGACTGTTGATGTATTCGTTAAGGGACCAGGATCAGGAAGAGAAGCTGCTATCAG
The DNA here is from genome assembly GCF_000686965.1 of Butyrivibrio sp. AE2005. Classification (NCBI taxonomy): domain Bacteria; kingdom Bacillati; phylum Bacillota; class Clostridia; order Lachnospirales; family Lachnospiraceae; genus Butyrivibrio; species Butyrivibrio sp. AE2005. The sequence continues at coordinate 23,431 of NZ_JMMD01000007.1, read as the reverse complement.
AGCTCTTGCTGCAAGTGGACTCACAGTTACATCTATCACAGATGTAACACCTGTACCGCACAACGGATGCAGACCTCCCAAGCGTCGTAGAGTATAATCGATTTTATATCGCGTTACTCTCATTGCAGAATACATGTGCAAATATATATGTATTTAACGCGTTGGATGAAGGTGCATGACACTGTAAACAACATCAGATAACAGAATGTTGTCTGAGTAAAAGAAAGGAGCCTAAAATGGCAGTAAACAGAGTTCCCGTATTAAAAAGATGCAGATCACTTGATCTGGATCCTACATTTCTTGGATATGACAAAAAGTCTAAGAGAACATCAGCTAACGCTGGTAAGAAAATGAGTGAGTATGGACTTCAGCTCCGCGAGAAGCAGAAGGCTAAATTCATATATGGCGTCCTTGAGAAGCCTTTTAGAAATTACTACGACAGAGCAGACAGAATGAAGGGTCAGACAGGTTCCAACCTTATGACTATTCTTGAGACAAGACTTGATAACGTTATCTTCAGAATGGGCTTTGCAAGAACAAGAAGAGAAGCTAGACAGGTTGTTCTTCACAAGTTCATCACTGTAAATGGTAAGGTAATCAACATTCCTTCATACCTCATTAAGGCCGGTGATGTCATCGAAGTTAAAGAGGCAGCTAAGAACATTCAGAGATTTAAGGATATTTCAGAAATCACTGCAAGCAGACTTGTTCCTGAGTGGCTTGACGTTAACAAGGAAGGACTTAAGGGTACAATAAAGGAACTTCCTTCAAGAGAAGTAATCGACGTTCCTGTTGATGAGATGCTTATCGTCGAGTTGTATTCTAAGTAATCTATTAAATAGAAACTTGTTAACTAGTCACATAAGGAGGGTATATCAGTGTTTGATTTTGAAAGACCAAATATTGAAGTTGCTGAAATCTCAGATGATAAGAAATATGGTAAATTCGTAGTAGAGCCTCTTGAAAGAGGTTACGGTATTACACTGGGCAATTCCCTTCGTAGGATTATGCTCTCATCATTACCTGGTGCAGCAGTAAGTCAGGTCAAGATTGAAGGCGTGCTGCATGAATTCAGTTCTATTCCCGGAGTAAAGGAAGACGTAACTGAGATCATTATGAATATCAAGAATCTTTCTATAAAGAATTCCTCTGATACTAACGAACCTAAGACAGCTTATATCGAGTTCAACGGCGAAGGAGTAGTAAGAGCATCAGATATTCAGGTGGACCAGGATATTGAGATCATGAATCCTGATCAGGTTATCGCTACACTTTCCGGAAAGGATGCTAAGCTCTACATGGAGCTCACCATCACAAAGGGAAGAGGTTATGTAAGCTCTGACAAGAATAAGACAGGCGATCTTCCAATCGGAGTTATCGCAATCGATTCTATCTACACACCTGTAGAGAGAGTAAATATAACCATCGAGAACACTCGTGTAGGTCAGGTAACTGATTTCGATAAGCTTACATTAGATGTTCACACTGATGGAACACTTGCTCCCGACGAGGCTGTAAGCCTTGCAGCAAAGGTACTCAGTGAGCATTTGAGCCTCTTCATCGACCTTTCTGAGAATGCTAAGACAGCAGAAGTTATGATCGAGAAGGAAGACGATGAGAAGGGCAAAGTTCTCGAAATGTCAATTGATGAGCTTGAACTTTCAGTTCGTTCATTCAACTGCCTTAAGAGAGCAGGCATCAATACCGTTCAGGAGCTTGCAAGCAAGACTTCTGATGATATGATGAAGGTTCGTAATCTTGGACGTAAGTCACTTGAGGAGGTCCTTGCTAAGCTTGATGAGCTTGGACTTTCACTTAAGTCAGATGGCGAACAGTAATATCACTAACTATTAATTATGAATGTCCGCGGAAGGTAAATCCGATGCGTACTGAAGCGGATTCTCATAGGATCAAAAAACTGCATTGTGAGAGTAAGACCGATGCGCATCTTATGATGTACCTACAGCGGAGGGAACTCCGCAAATGAGAAAGGATGTAAAATAACATGGCAATGTACAGAAAGCTTGGAAAAGCAACAAAGCCCAGAAGAGCACTTCTTCGTAACCAGGTAACAGCACTTCTTTACAATGGAAAGATTGTTACTACTGAGGCAAGAGCTAAGGAAATCAAGAAGATCGTAGAGCCTATGATCACTCTTGCTGCTAAGGAAAAGGACAATTTTGAGACTGTTTCCGTTGAAGTTAAGATTCCTGAGAAGGATAAGGACGGAAAGAGAGTAAAGGAAGTTGTTGACGGTAAGAAGGTTACTAAGTTCACAACTGTTACTAAGGAAATCAAGAAGGATCTTCCTACACGTATGCATGCAAGAAGACAGCTTCTTAAGACTCTTTACCCTGTAGTTGATGTTCCTCAGGAGAACAAGGGAAGAAAGAAGAACACTAAGGAAGTTGACCTTGTAGCAAAGCTTTTCGATGAGTACGGACCTAAGTACGCAGATCGTAAGGGTGGTTACACAAGAATCATCAAGATCGGTCAGAGAAAAGGCGATGCAGCTATGATGGTTGTTCTTGAGCTTGTTTAATAGCTTTTGATTATTTAAACCATAAATATAGAGGTTTCAGAGCAAATGCTCTGAAACCTCTTTTTAAGTTTGCGCGCCATGGGCGCGCTCTAACGGGTGCAAGTCCCAAACACGCCCAGATAGTGGGAAGTGTATAGCCGAACAGCAAGGGTGTCCATCGTGAGGTGGAATCTGAAGGAAGCTGTAAGCAAATCTCTGGTCCGACGGACAGGAATCACATATAAGGCTAGGCTACGAGAGATAAGTTGGCTTAAAGCAACAAAGTCTAATAACTATCACTTTTGTAGTAGCAGAGTAAATGTGGCGGATATATGGAGAGAAAGAGCGCGCGCCTTAAGCGTGGAGGTCTCACAGGGGTTTCATTAGCCTAGTAACAACGAACTGTAAGAAGTCAGCCGAACCCATAGTAGCGAAGAAGTCTCTGTAATGGAGATGGAGTGAAGGGGTGAACAATCAACAAGTTTGAGTATGTCTCGTATTGCAGAAATGACAACATCTGCCGAATTAATCGGGGTAAAGGTGGTCAAATCAAGCGAGACGGAAAGGAAAGAACGCATGGACACAAGTAGTCTAATGGAGCAGATACTTTCTAGCGATAATCTCAACAGAGCATATCTGCAAGTCGTACGAAACAAAGGTGCAGAGGGAGTGGACGGAATGAAGTACACAGAACTCAAGGAACATCTTGCAAAGAACGGCGAAATCATCAAGGAACAGTTGAGGACAAGAAAATATAAACCTCAGCCAGTACGAAGAGTGGAGATACCAAAGCCTGATGGCGGTGTCAGAAACCTAGGAGTACCAACAGTAACAGACAGATTCATACAACAAGCCATAGCACAGGTATTAACACCAATCTATGAGGAACAATTCCATGACCACAGTTATGGATTCAGACCTAATAGATGTGCACAGCAAGCAATCCTAACAGCGCTCGATATGATGAATAATGGTAATGACTGGATTGTAGATATTGATTTGGAAAAGTTCTTCGACACAGTTAATCACGATAAACTTATGACTATCATAGGTAGAACCATAAAAGATGGAGATGTTATTTCTATCGTTAGAAAGTACCTAGTCAGCGGAATCATGATTGATGATGAGTACGAGGACTCCATTGTGGGAACACCACAAGGAGGAAATCTCTCGCCATTACTGGCGAATATCATGTTGAATGAACTAGATAAGGAGATGGAAAAGCGAGGGCTTAACTTTGTAAGATACGCAGACGATTGTATCATCATGGTCGGAAGTGAAATGTCTGCTAATAGAGTCATGAGAAATATCTCGCGATTCATTGAGGAAAAACTAGGTCTCAAGGTCAACATGACCAAGAGTAAAGTGGACAAACCACAAGGACTTAAATATCTTGGATTTGGATTTTACTTTGACTCAAGGGCACATCAGTTTAAGGCAAAGCCGCATGCAAAATCAGTAGCAAAGTTTAATAAGAGAATGAAAGAACTTACTAGCCGTAGTTGGGGCGTTAGCAACAGTTACAAGGTGGAAAAGCTCAATCAGCTCATCAGAGGTTGGATAAACTACTTCAAGATAGGTAGTATGAAAACACTTTGCAAGGAAATGGACTCAAGAATTCGTTTTAGATTGCGTATGTGTATTTGGAAGCATTGGAAAACTCCACAGAATAGAGCTAAGAATTTGATGAAGCTGGACGTACCAAGATGGGCGGCGTATAATATCGCCTACTGCGGAGACATATATGCAAGACTCGCTCACAATGGATGGGTACAAAAGGCTATAAGTACAAAGAGACTAACCTCATTTGGATTAGTCTCAATGTTAGATTACTACACCGAAAGGTGTGTTACTTGTTAAGTTGATTGAACCGCCGTGTACCGAACGGTACGCACGGTGGTGTGAGAGGTCGGAATTTCTCATTTATGAGAAATTCCTCCTACTCGATTGCCTTTATTTGCGATTTAAACAAATGATGTGTAAATTGGTCATTTATTTATACTGATCCACATTCTGGGGGGTTATGGGAACAAATGGAACCCATATATACTTGTGGTCATCTGATGCACCTGAAACAGATGAAACCGATCCGCCTTTTGCAAGTGTAACAGCACTTTGTACGGCTGCAGCACCCTGTCCTGCGGTATCCTGAAGAACCGTCATATAAAGGTCTCCGCTTCTTACAGCTTCACATCCCTCGTCTGTAGCGTCGATTCCGGCTACAAGTATCTTGTGTGTATCATATCCGTTTTCTTTCATCCATTTGATAGCGCCCATCGCCATAGTGTCGTTATTGCAGATGATACAATCAAATGACTGTCCTGTCTTTTTGAATATATTGAGCTTGGCATATGTTACGTCTTCAACCCAATCACCGTTGTCGACCCATACATAGTTTACATCGACCTTATTGTCAAGGAAGAAGTATTTTACTGCATTTGTACGCTTTGGAGCAGCTGCATGCATCTTTTCACCAACCATGATGATGACATTAAGTGCAGGTGGTTTTCCGAGACCGCTCCAGATATAATCTGCCTGGAATTCTCCGGCATCCTGCTCGTATGAGCCAACATAGACATATTTGTCACTTTTGAGATAGTCAATCTCAGGCTCATTGTTGATGAATACAATTGGAAGATTGCCTGCTGCATTCTCCATCTGAAGTGTGGTGCTTGTATCACATAATCTGCATATGATGGCATCATATCCTTCAGAAGCGGCGTTTGCTATCTGTTGCATCTGTGTTTCTGTATCTTTCTGGCTGTATACGACATCAATTGTTGCGCCAAGTTCTTGGCCCTTTGCAACTATTGAATCGGCAAGTGTATTTAGGAATGAGTCATCGTCAGCGTGAAGCGTCATAAGTATTTTTATACCGTTACCGGAAACCGATCCGGAGCCTGCCTTGCCACAAGCTGTAATTGAAAGAGATAGCAGTATCACGCATAGTAGATAAGCCATTGATCTTTTAATTCGATTTTTCATAATATGTATCTCCTTATCAAATCTTGAACTTCTGAACATAGGATGTAAGCGTTTCTGAAGTATTTGCCAACTCGTGTGAGTTGTCGGCAACGTCCTGACTGTTCTTAGTAATGCTATTAGCCTGTTCAACCATCTTACGACTGGTTTCGAGGATTTCATCCGTGCTTGCAGCCTGTTCTTCGGAGATAGCAGCAACATTGCTTGCAACATCATCAACCTTCTGCACGTCTTTGATCATGAGGTCGATAAGAGAATTTGATTTTTCAATGTTCTGATAGATCTGATCGAATGTCTGTACTGCTGTATCAATAAGATCGCTGTTGTTTTCAATATTCTTTGCACTTGTCTGAGCCTGAACGACAACGTTGTCGATGGCTTTTCTGACTTCATCGATAAGTTTTGCAATGTTATCGGCACTTGTTGCAGAGTTCTTCGCAAGTTTACCAATCTCGGTAGCAACAACGGCAAATCCCTTTCCGGAATCACCGGCACGTGCGGCTTCAATAGAAGCATTAAGTGAAAGGAGATTGGTCTGCTCGGCAATTTCAGCGATAAGACCGACAATATTGGTGATCTCTTCGGAAGCTTTTCCTACAGCGTCAATAGAAGTAACAAGCTCGTCATTGCTGCTCTTAATGTACTGCATAGCATCGGCAAGCTGTTCCATGTTGTCGCGGCCCTTCTTACTGATCGCAACAGTTTCTTTCATGCTCTCATTAGCCTGATTTGAATTGTCTCTTGTGTCAGCAACTACCATTGCAAGAGTTGTGGCATTCTGGGCAATCTCGTTAACTGCAACAGCGAGCTGATCGACAGTTGAATTGAGGTTCTTCATAGCTTCTGACTGCGATTGAGATGCTTCGTACATGCTCTTTGATACAATATCGGAATTGTCGGACTGCTCTCTGAGTCTCTTTGACTCGGCATTGATAGCAGTGAGCATATTCCTCATGGAATGAACAAATTCATTTACTTCATCGCCCATGAGACCAATCTCATCATTACTTCTTCCGTGTTTAACGTTGATAGTGAAGTCACCGGCTGACATATCTGTAATGTTCTTGGTGATTCCGCCGAGAGGAGCAATGACTTTGGTAACCATGAGGTTGATAAGTACAACGATAACTATAATTGCAAGTATTCCTGTCACGATAAGAGTGGTAACAAGTCTTGTCACGTCCTTCATGACAATCGATTTGCTTATATATGAGATAAGAACCCAGTCGGTTCCGGCAATCTGCTTAAATGCAACTACATTGTTGGCAAGAGTAACGGTGGAGTAGTCTCTCTCGGCAATCTTGCCTGCTATTGCAGCCATAAGTCTGTCGTTGTCATTTGTGTCAAGTTTGGTTGATACACGGTTCTTGTCACGATGGGCAAGAATAGTGTTATCTGTTATATCAACAAGAAAAGAAGCAGCCTGGTCCATCTTAACCTTGGAGTTGACGATAATACTGATCTGGTCAAGTGACAGATCGGCGGCCATAATCTTAAGGTCTGAAGAGCCGTCATCGATGATACCTGATGCACTTATGACACTTGTGCCGTTTGCATCCTTATATGTATTACCATAGACCATGTTTACGCGGGTCATACCTTGTTTGAACCATTCCTGTTCTGTGACATTACCCGTTTCTTTCGTGGATTCTGATGCTTTGTAGACTTTACCGCTTTGTGATGCGATATACGGACCGTTTTTGCAATAGATATTTAAACCGTAGCAAGCGTTCATCATAGCAGATAATTGTGCATCTGTTGGCTTTGTTTTTTCGACCATTTGCTTAACGGTAGAGAAATTCTGGAGATTTTCGTCGAGCCATGCCTCAATGTTGTCTGCCTGATTGGAAATGGAAGAATTAAGTGCCGATGTTGCCATCTGTGTCATACTCTTACCTGACAGGTATCCTGAAATGAGCACCAAAATAAGAATAGTGGCAACTACAGCAGGGACCAAGAACAATAAAAGCTTGTTTTTGATCTTTGTATGTCTCTTTCCTTTTTTCATTTTAGATAAGTCTCCTTAAGATATAAAAATAGATAAAATTATAGAAGCTTAATAGTTATTGTACACTGTTTGGATTGTTTTTTATATGGAATATTATGAACAATTTCACTTTTTAGCGAATTTTCTTTTCGAAATGTTGATAGTCTTTAGATGAATTCCAGTTTCCTCCCCATGTAAAACCGTGTTCTCTAAAGAGTTTATAGGCAAGATCGTCCTTGTCGATCTTATATGGAAAAGAGGCAGACCTGTCGGCATAGTCCTTGCCGGCAGCGGGAGCTATGGTAGTTGTGCCGTTCTTGTACTTTACCTGTGGATTATATAAAGGATTTAAGTCAATCGCGAGTCCCTGAGAGTGTTTGGAGAGCTTATGGCCTTTTGCGATGGGACGATAATTGAAGCAGGATGTGTTGTTTGCTTCCATAGAAGCCTCGTCATCAGCGTTAAATTCATCGATAAGCCTGATGCTCTCAATTTGATAATCGTTCTCATACAATTCGTGGAAAATTTCCATGACATCGTCAGCAATCACCTTGTTGCAGATCATTTCACCGACCTTTTCTTCACCGTCAAAATTGACATAGCTGACAACACAATATCTGAGTTCATCAAGTGATATTTTGCAATCATGAGGATATGATACGTCTGTTATCTTTGATACAATTGAATCCGGAATTTCCTCGTAGTAGAAGCCTTCTTCGAATGTGACTCTTGTGTCATATACGTCTGAATCGTCGGGTAAGTTTGAGCTCGACATGACACTCGAATTGACCGTTTCAGTCGATAATTCTGATGCACTGATCGATGCTCCGGAGGTATTTTCGGAAGAGGCAACTGATGAGCTTTGTTCAAGATTTGAATCAAACGTGGCCGAAGCTGTGATATTTTCCTGTGATTCTACAGAAAGATGGGAATTGGCGTAATCTTCGAGAGTTTCGTGACCTGCAAGATGTCTTGCGGCGAGGGCACAAAAAACGATTATTGCCAAAAGAAGAATAAGATCTTTTACATATTTACTGTTCATTTGGAAATCTCCGATGTTAATTTTATAAATCAATATTACCACATTTATGCTATAATATTTCGAATGGTAGGTAAAAAGAGATGATACGTACAGATAAACTTGTATTTGAATATATCAGAAGAGACGAAGAGGGAAATGTCGAAGGCATTACAAGGGCTGTCGATGATGTCAATATTGACGTCAGACCCGGACAGTTTATAGCGGTTCTCGGACACAACGGATCAGGCAAGTCGACACTTGCCAAACATTTCAACGCTCTTTTGTATCCGACAGAGGGCGAAGTTATCGTTGACGGGATGAACACGAGAAATGGCGAGAAACTGTGGGAAATCAGGCAGGAAGCCGGAATGATCTTTCAGAATCCCGACAATCAGATAATCGGACAGGTTGTCGAAGAGGATGTCGGATTTGGCCCTGAGAATATGGGCGTCCCCACGGAAGAAATCTGGGAGCGTGTTGATGAGAGCCTTAGAGCGGTGAATATGCTTGAATTCAGGAAATCATCACCCAATCATCTTTCGGGTGGCCAGAAACAGAGAGTTTCAATTGCCGGAGTTATCGCTATGCATCCAAAGTGCATTATCATGGACGAACCCACGGCGATGCTCGACCCAAACGGAAGAAAAGATGTCATCAGGGCAGCGAGGGCGCTTAACAGCGTTGAAGGAATAACTGTCATTCTCATAACACATTATATGGAAGAAGTTATTTACGCCGATAAGGTGTTTGTCATGGATAAAGGGCATGTTGAGATGCAGGGCACGCCTAAAGAGATTTTTTCTCAGGTTGAAAAGCTCAAAGAGCTAAGGCTCGGCGTTCCGCAGGTTACTCTTTTGGCACACGAACTTAAAAAGAGCGGTTTGCCGCTTCCTGACGGAATTCTCACAAAAGAGGAGTTTGTCGAGGAACTTAAGAAATTAAAGAGATGATACGGAGAAGGAAATGTCTATAATTCTCGACCATGTAAATTATATATATGATGAAGATACCGCGATGGCGCATGCGGCGCTGACGGACGTGAATATAAAGATTGATGCGGGCGAATTTATCGGGCTTATAGGGCATACGGGTTCGGGCAAATCAACGCTGATCCAGCATATGAACGGTCTTGTTAAGCCTACGAGCGGTACGGTATATTTTGACGGAAAAGATATCAGCGATCCCGAGTTTGATAGGAAAGCGCTCAGAGCCAAGGTGGGACTTGTTTTCCAGTATCCCGAGCACCAGCTTTTTGAAACGGATTGCTTTAAGGATGTTTGTTTTGGACCAAGGAACCTTGGTTTGTCTCAGAAGGAAGTGGAACTTAGAGCTTATGAGGCACTTAAACAGGTTGGCTTTGACGATGACTATTTTTACCAGTCACCGTTTGACCTTTCGGGCGGACAAAAGAGAAGAGTCGCAATAGCCGGCGTTCTTGCAATGAAGCCTGAGATCCTTATCCTTGACGAGCCTACTGCGGGACTTGATCCCAAGGGAAGAGAGGATATCCTCAATCTTGTGAAGAAGCTTCATGATGAAGTCGGCATAACTATCATACTTGTAAGTCACAGCATGGACGATGTTGCGGATTATGTGGACAGAATAATAGTTATGAATAAGGGAAGAGTAGCATTTGACGATGTTCCCAAGGAAGTTTTCAGACACAGACAGGAACTTGAGGCTATAGGTCTTGCGGCTCCGCAGGTTACGTATGTTATGCAGGAGCTTAAGACGGCCGGATTTGATGTTGACATAGATGTCACAACACTTGACGAAGCAAAAAACGAGATATTGAGAGCTTTTTCAAAATAAAAGATATGTAAGGCAAAAAGATGCTTAGAGATATTACATTAGGACAATATTACAGAACTGAATCGATAATACACAGACTGGATCCAAGAGTTAAGATAGTCGGCACGTTTGTTTTCCTTATTGCCATTTTTATGGTAAATAACGCATTGGGATATGTTATCGCGGGACTTTTTCTTGCTATGAACATCAAGCTGTCGAATGTGCCGGTTAAATTTATCTTCAGGGGAATGAAATCTATTTTTTTCCTGCTGATGATATCGGTGCTGTTTAATTTGTTTCTGACTCCCGGAGATCCGATAATTACAATTTGGAAGATAAAGATCACGGATGAGGGCCTTAAACTTGCCGTAAAGATGGCGATAAGACTGGTGTTCCTTATTACAGGTTCATCGCTTATGACGCTTACGACAACGCCAAACAACTTGACTGACGGACTTGAGAGTTTACTTAATCCGCTTAAGCTTGTGCATGTTCCGGTGCATGAAATATCAATGATGATGTCGATCGCGCTTAGATTTATCCCTATTTTGCTCGAGGAGACCGATAAGATCATGAAGGCTCAGATGGCAAGATGCGCGGATTTTGAGACCGGCTCGATCATTAAAAGGGCAAAAAACATGGTACCGCTTTTAGTGCCGCTTTTTATATCGGCATTTAGAAGAGCTATGGATCTTGCGATGGCAATGGAAGCAAGGTGCTACCGCGGCGGCGAGGGCAGGACCAAGATGAAGCCGCTAATTTATCAGAAAAGAGACAGGATTGCATATATTGTGCTTGTTCTTTTCCTTATAATATGTGTTGTGATTGGAAGAATGAAATTCTGAGAGATAATAAAGAAATGGCAAAAAAGCGCAGAATAATGCTGATAGTTTCATATGATGGCACAAATTACAGCGGATGGGCGCTTCAGAGTTCAACCCCTAATACCGTTGAAGGTGTGCTGAACAGGGCAATTCATGGTCTGACCGGAGAGGAAGTTGCGGTAATAGGCGCAAGCAGGACGGATGCAGGCGTTCATGCCTACGGAAATGTCGCTGTTTTTGATACCTGCTCGACGATTCCGGGAGACAGATTCTCTTTTGCCCTGAATCATATACTTCCTGAGGATGTGCGAATTGTTGAGTCGATGGAAGTCGCACCGGAGTTTCATCCGCGTCATTGTGATACAGAGAAAACCTATGAATACAGGGTTTTGAACACCAAGATGCCTGTTCCCGTAAGGCGACTGTATACATATCATTTCAGCATGCCGTTGGATGCGGAAAAGATGCAGGAAGCAGCGAAGTATCTCGTGGGAGAGCATGATTTTACAAGCTTTTGCAATGTTGAATCGCAGGCGGCAAGTCATGTGCGCACAATCAGGGACATTACGGTGGAAAGACACGGCGATGAAGTGATAATCAGCGTTACGGGCAACGGCTTTCTATATAATATGGTCCGCATAATCGCGGGTACGCTCATACTTGTAGGAAGAGGGAAAAAAGAGCCTTCGGAAGTTAAGAAAATGCTTGATAGCAAGGATCGCAAAGCAGCGGGTCCGACAGCACCGCCGGAGGGGTTATTCCTTATAAAATATAAGTTCACGGATGGCGTTCCGATCGTTGGAAATAGTGTTGACAATAAGACTAAATGCGATATATAATATCTTACTGTGTGACGTCATGTCCACTATTAGGTGAAAATGTCATATTGTTGTCCCGGTAAGCTTCAATATGTACATCATATATAATGTGAGAATCAGGTGAAGGGTTTTCACATAAGTAACCAATCAAGTAATTATTTACTGGAGGAAATACAATGAAAACTTATATGCCTAGTGCAACTACAGTTGAGAAGAAGTGGTATGTAGTTGATGCTACCGATATGACACTTGGACGTCTTGCTTCAAACGTAGCAAACGTACTTAGAGGTAAGAACAAGCCCATCTATACTCCTAACATTGATACAGGCGATTATGTGATCGTAATCAATGCTGAGAAGATCAAGGTTTCAGGTAAGAAGCTTGATCAGAAGATGTATTGGCATCACACAGAGTATGTTGGACACCACAAGGAGTTCTCACTCCGTCAGATGATCCAGGACAAGCCTGAAAGAGTTATCGAGCATGCCGTTAAGGGAATGCTTCCTAAGGGATCTCTTGGAAGAGAAATGTACACAAAGCTCCATGTATACGCAGGTGCAGAGCATCCACACGCAGCTCAGAAGCCTGAAGTATTAACATTTTAATCGGAGAGGAGAATAGTAAAAATGGCAAAGTCATCTAATTATTACGGAACAGGTAGAAGAAAGAAATCAATCGCTAGAGTATACCTTGTATCCGGAAATGGAAATATAACAATCAACAAGAGACCTATCGATGAGTATTTCGGACTTGAGACACTCAAGGTTATCGTTAGACAGCCCCTTGTTGCTACAGAGACAACTGAGAAGTTCGACGTTGTAGTAACAGTTAGAGGCGGCGGCACAACAGGCCAGGCCGGTGCTATCAGACACGGTATCGCAAGAGCACTTCTTCAGGCTGACTCAGATGAGTACAGACCTGTACTTAAGAAGGCCGGATACCTTACAAGAGACCCTCGTATGAAGGAAAGAAAGAAGTACGGTTTGAAGAAAGCTCGTCGTGCTCCTCAGTTCTCAAAGAGATAAGATTTCGAGATTCAAAAAGAATTTACAAACCTCAGGAACTCAGTGTTTCTGGGGTTTTTCTTTTATCTATAATTGTATTCAGTTGTGGTGAAACGCAGAAAATTTTGTACCGTAAACAGCGAGTAAACAGCAGGCAGACAGCAAAATTCTCAAGCCTTAGATTTTATTTATTGCTTCTACCAGAGACTGGATATCAAGGTGTGTGTACACTTTCTCTGTCAGAGACATTGCTCCGGAGTGTCCTACGATTTTCTTGATCATTGTAGGATCCACATGAGCTTCCGCCAGCATTGATATGCAGGTGTGTCTAGTATCATGAGGATTGTGCTCCATACCAAGGTTTTCTATTAGCGGTGTCCAGTAGCTGTCTTTATAGTTCCTGTAGGTGAATTTTTTGTTGTCATCTGTGTGAAGAAGGTATTCACAGTCAGAGGATTCATACCAGGCTTTGTAGAATGGTAGAACCTTATCTGCTATAGGAACCTTTCTGATACCATTTTCAGTCTTACTTAGTATCACATCGAAATACTGTTCTTCAAGATGAACATTTTTCTTTTCCAAATCCAGTAGTTCAGATATTCTACAGCCGTTGTAAATCAGCATCAGTACTGTCTGGTAGAACGGATCATCCTTGAGTTCCCATAACCTGTCAATCTCAGCTTTTGAAAAGATATCTCTCTCAACCTTGTTTGGATTTTTATCCTTATACTTGAGGATATCTACAAATTCGGAATAGTCCTTGTTACAGATATCGTTCTTAAGAGCGTAATCGTAAAGCTGATTGAAAAGGACTTTGATCTTACGGAGTGTAGGATAATTTTTTCCGCAGGTATCAATGACATTCTGAAGCTCTGCCAGCCTTATATCTCTAAAAGTTTTGTTGTAAAGGGTGCCACATACGTTATATGAGGCTGTATACCCATGCACATTGGATTTAGAGATGGTAGGATACTTTGCTTCAGACCAGGCATTATATACGTCTGTGAATGTCATTTTGGCTGCTTTTGTATCAAATGGATTCTGATGATAATCTGATAGCATTTGCAATCCTTCCTGCTTGGTTTCAGCATATCCTATGACATTGTACGTCTGCTTTTTGGTACCTTTTTCCGGATCAATGGTCCATCCGGTGGTTACTCTTACCATATAGGGCTTTCTGCGTTTCCCGGACATTTTCATAACACTTCCATATCCGTTTGGTAATTTCAAGTATTATCGACCTCCTTTGATGCTCAGGTAATTTATGAAAAAGGGGATAGTCCCTTAATCACCTTTCTTATCGGGCAATGCTACATTTGCGTAGTATGCAAGTTCTGTTTCAAACCAGTGATTAAATCTATCTTCATTTGATAGGCCTTGTTCAAGGCTTTCTCGTTCATCTGCGTATCTTTCCAGAAAAAGGCAGAGATCTGCGTTGTTTTCTGCTATCTCATCGTTTCCCATGAATTTAAGGCTACAGCTCCACTCTTCAGTTTTTGGTGGGCGATTTACGTCTATATTGAAGTGAAGACCTGCTTTTTTATTTAATTCGTTTAGAACATAGAGGACATCTGAGAGAGTATCTAAAGTGATGTTCTTCTTCTGATATCCAATTAGTTCTGCTGGGGAGATATTAAGAATATTTGCGATCTCATTCAGTATACCTATTGAAGGTTCTATTTCACCGCTTTCATATTTCTGTACGGTACGCATAGTTTTGCCTAGCCTGTTAGCCAGTTCAGTCTGACTGAGGTGCTGAGCTTTGCGGGCCTGCTTAATTCTATTTCCAATATCAGATCTATTATTCATCATACTGACCTCCTTGTGTGAATTGTAACATGTAGAAATACGAATTGCAAGAACGTAATACGAATTATAAATACATATTTTGTGTTGACAAATGAATTACTAAGACGTATTATCAAAATACGAACTGATAATTCGTATTTTGAAAGAAGGGAGGTGAAAAGTATGGAAGACAAAAAGTTATATGTAGAACTACCAAGATTTACCGGTAGAAATGTTCCTATAACTGAGGTTGCCGAGGCAATGCACAAGGATGCACAGTTCGTAAGAATTGGAATCCAGCAGGGGATATTCAAATTTGGATATGCCATGAAGAAAGAGAATTCCAGTGAATACAACTACTATTGTCCAGACAGAAAGGTATGGGAAGAGATTGGATACTTTAGTCCAGAAGCAGTCTAAAATGAAAAAACTCTCTTGCTGGTAACAAGAGAGTGAATGAAAAGCCGGAGCTTTTGTAAATTCGATTAAATAAAGTATAGCAAGGGTTCCGGCCAAGTTCAACAAAAAAGTAAGATTGGAGGAATCAAAATGGAAACAAGCAAACCAGAATTAAAGCTTATCCAGATGTCAGATGTAGAAGCTGAAGAAGTTTCCTGGCTATGGTATCCGTTTATACCATATGGAAAGCTTACCATCATTCAGGGAGATCCCGGAGATGGAAAAACAACTTTTGTACTAAATGCAGCAGCGAAGTTATCAAAAGGAATTTCGTTAGATACAGGTCTGCAGAGTGAGGAACCAATAAACATCATATATCAGACAGCAGAAGACGGACTGGCTGATACAGTAAAGCCAAGACTTGAAGGTGCCGGGGCTGACTGCTCCAAAATCCATGTGATAGATGAGAGTGATAAATCGCTATCAATGGTAGATGAGAGAGTTGAACAGGCAATCATAAGGACTGGAGCAAAACTCTTGATTCTGGATCCACTACAGGCATATCTCGGAGGCGGAATGGATATGAATAGAGCTAACGAAGCAAGAGATATGACTAAGAAGCTGGGAGCTCTGGCGGAGAAGTACAAATGTGCAATCATCCTAATCGGACACATGAACAAGGCTTCCGGAAACAAGGCAGCCTATAGAGGGATGGGATCAATTGACTTCTACGCAGTAGCAAGAAGTGTCCTGCTGGTAGGAAGGATAGAAGGAGAACCGGAACTAAGGGCAATAGTCCAAATAAAGAACAACTTAGCAGCATTTGGACATTCAAAGGCCTTCAGATTATCAGAAAAGGGATTCGAGTGGATTGGAGATTATGAAATAACCGCAGACGAAGTTCTCGGAGGAATTGCACCGAAAGCGAATAAGCAGGAAAAGGCGATAGCTCTTCTGAGAGAATTGGCTGAAGACCATAATATGCTCCCAAGTAACGAGGCAGTAGAACTGGCTAAAGAAGAGGATATATCAAAAAGAACTCTGGAGATAGCCAAAAATGAACTTGGGATAAAAGCCAGGAGAATCAACAATACCTGGTACTGGATATTGAAAGAGAACGAATGATAATCAAGACCGCAACAATGTAAGGTATCTGAAGTTACACTCTTAAGATTGCAAGGTTGTAAAAAGATAAAGACACTGCATTGTTGCGGACTAGAAGAAAGGGACGAATGAAAAACGTACAGATATCACAGGAATTATTTATAAGGCTGGTACGATTACTGGTCTTTGAGTTTGATGAAGATACTGATCTGATCAAAAAAGAACTTGAAGACAAGATGGAAAAACTAGTGAGGCATGAAATCTATTCAAAGTTCAAGACAGCACCCACAGAAGAGGAGAAGAAAAAAGCTCGTCAGGACTACCTCGATATGGTGGGAATGCACAGGGATTTTAGATGGTGATTTCCCTTGATGGATTGAACGGGAGCGTGACACGCTCCGGTAATAATCAGCCAAGGAATGAATGGCTTGGCAGGCGAGCGGAGCGAGCTTCCCCATAACGTGTCGTTATGGGTAACCCCCTATGGATAATGACATTACACATCATTATCCGGGGGCTCTCCGAGGGGCCTGCCGGCGGCAAAAAAATATTACGAAAGGAGTTTGTTTATGATAACAGTGACATTTCACATTTCATGTAAGAAGCATTCGCTCACTAAAACGCGAGATGTGGTTTCGGTGAGCAAACACAATCTTCGATTATTTCAAAGCGAAGAGTATAACGAAGAAATGATCGAAGTGGAAGTCGGGAGTGAAGTAAATGTTCTCGATGATGTAAAAGAGATTTATGAAAGGGAATTCTCTGAGGCACTTGCGGAATACAACAAAGGTAAAAGAAGTGACAGACAGATTCCTGACTATCTGGAGTATGTATCCGAAAGTAAAAAGAATGATGTGGCTACGGAGGTAATTCTCCAAGTAGGGGATAAGGAATTCTGGGCAGATAAGACGAGAGAGCAGTGGAATGCAATGAAGCCACTCTTGAGAGATCAGCTTGAATATGTAAAAGAGATAGTTCCGGAATTCAAAATCGCATCGGCGGTAACACACTTGGATGAGGATTCACCTCATATGCACGTAGTAGGAGTTCCGGTAGCAACAGGATACAAACGAGGACTAAGCAAACAGGTGGCAAAAACAAAAGTGTTTGATCAGGAGAGACTAGAAAAAATACAAGATCTAATGCACGATTTTGTAGAGCATCAGATGATAGACCACCCGGAGATCTTTGGAGATGAAACCTTAAAGCCAAAGGAAAAAGGAAGGAATAGCGACTTCTCAAAAGAATTCTACTTAAGGCTAAAGCAGCAAGAATATGAAAAGCTGGAAGATAAGTGCCAGGAGAAGGAGACACAGATTGAAGCTCTGGACGGAACGGCTAAAGAAATGAAGGAGGACATTGAAAGCACAGTTAACCAATATGTGGACTCAGTGGTAAATACAGAAATGAAAAAGGAATTCATGAGATACGCAACACTCGAAAATCCTAAGACCACACTGGGAAAACTAGTCTCGAAAGCCTTCAGAACATTCAAGGAATGGTGGGATAAGACCAAGAAGCCTGAGGTAGCTGAAAAGGCTAAAACAAGCATTTTGCAAAAGCTAAGAGAAAGCCAGATGATAGTTGATCAGAGGAAGGAGCAGCAAAGTCCAAATCTTAATAGGAATAATCTAAGACCTGAGAGATGAATAACTGATAGTGCAATAGGCAGGGGCGTGAAAACGCTCTTGTTTTATGCACATAATATTGAACAGGATGGTAGATATAGGTATAATTATAAACAGTTGCTACAAAGAAAAAATTTAAGTATTTCTGAATAGATTAACTTTCAGTTAAAACGTGCTTACAAATTCTTTAACAATCTGTATATTTCTTGCATAAAATGGGAATGCTTGGGCTGAAGCAATGGCATTTCCATTATTTTTTAATAAAATATTACAGTAAAAATACACACAAAGAGTAAAAGCGTGTATATATACTTGAATATGTAATTGATTTATCCTGTGTGATGTTGTACTATTAAAGTAAAAATACACACTTGTATGATTACATGTGTATGATTGCTTTAAAATGCTAAACCTTCAGCAAAGGAGGCACAACATGGTTCTAACCTATAACGAATGTATTGAAAAATATGGATCGGATTATAAGATCAAGAAAGAGCTGAGCAAGGGAGAGCTCTTTATGAAAGAAAAGGGAGTATATTCTACTGTAAGAAATGTTTCGGATCTTGATATAATAACTAGCAAATTTCCGAGGGCAGTGTTTACCGGAAAAAGTGCGTTTTATTACCATTCTCTTACTGATGTGATACCAGATCATTTTCATCTTGCAACTCGGCGAGAGGATTCAAGGATTAAGGATCAAAGAGTAATACAGTCTTTTCTCAAAGATGATATTTTTGAGCCGGGCATAATTGAGATGAAGTATAATAATTCGAGTATTAGGATATATGACAGGGAGAGGATGCTCATAGAACTTATGCGCTTTAGAAAAGGCATACCATTTGATTTGTACAAGGAGATAATACAAAACTATAGGCGCATAGTAGAGGAAATGGATTTTGGACTTGTTGAGGATTATGCCTACATGTTCCGAAATGGTAATACACTTATGAATCAGATACAGATGGAGGTTCTTTGATTTCATGAATTTAAGGGATGAAGTAGAAAAGATAAAAACAGAGGGGTATAGCGAAGCAAATGCAGAATCTAAGCTCTGTCAGGATATAGTACTCAAGGCAATTGCAGAAAGCGGAATGGCGAGGAATGCAACCATCAAGGGCGGAGTTGTAATGAGAAGTCTTTCTAAGAATGCCAGACGCGCTACGCAGGATATAGATCTTGATTTTATCAGATATTCGATATCTGATGAATCCATAAGGCAGTTTGTTAAACGTCTTGATTGTATTGATGGACTGTCTATTGCTATAGATGGTAAGATAACTGAACTTAACCATCAAGACTACAAAGGAAAAAGGATTACTATAACTATAACGGATTCAAATGATACAGTTTTATCACTAAAAATGGATATAGGTGTTCATGCTGATTTATCATTGGAGCAGGAAGATTATGCTTTTGATATAGGATTTCAGGAAGATGCAGTTAGTCTTTTGATTAATTCCAAAGCGCAGATGATTACAGAAAAACTGAAATCACTTGTGCGATTTGCAAGTAGATCAACGAGATATAAGGATGTATTTGATATCTGCTATCTAAGCGATGAGGTGGACAAGGCGCAACTTAGAGATTGTATTGATAAGTATATCTTTTCTGATGAAACACTTAGAAACGTAGCAACAATGGACGATGTTGTTAAGCGTGTGGAAAGAGTTTTTAGCAATAAGGCTTATGTAGATTCTGTTTCAAAATCTGGTAAGAACTGGCTTGATATGCCAGTTGAGGCGGTTCTCAAAAAGGATTTGGAGTTTATTAAATCGCTTTGAAGGAGCCTTTAACGTGAAAAAAGTGAGATTGGAAACACATGATCTTATCTTAAAGAAAGCTGAATATGGTGATTGGGAAGCAGATTCTAAATGCTTTATGTGACGAAGCTTCCAGATGTGGAGCAAAAGAGTTTAGAGGCGGTCATAGGATGAAAAACATTGCGTCAGCCAAGATGTTTGAATCATGTGGATTCAAGTATGATTTCGATACGGAAGAAAAGACTGATCCGAGAACAGGCGAAAAGTATGTTATTCGAAAACTGAAAAAGGAACTACGTTGAATATTTATTCGCTTTTTCAGGTAAAATAGGCTCTTTTTATGAGGCACAGAAAAAAGCGTATCGTCTATTATATCGGAAGATAAATTGCCACGGAGGAGACAGAGTTTTAAAAGCTCTGTCTCCTTTTTGAAATAATACATTGACGAATATCTATGTATATGCTTTATCAACACATAGATAAACATCTATATAAGGAGAAGATTATGGCCAAATTAGACGAAGTGCTGATATGTAAGGCTCTTGGAGATCCCAACAGAATGGAAATAGTTAAGATGCTTTCTGATCAGGAGAAATGCGGATGTAAGCTTCTTGAAAAGTTTGATATTACACAGCCGACTCTCTCTCATCACATGAAGATACTTGTGGATTCGGGCTTGGTTAAAGACAGGAAAGAAGGTAAGTGGCACTACTATTCAATAAACACGGACATCATGAAGGAATTCTGTGGTTTTATAAAAACTCTCTGTAATGAAACCACCGGCAAGTGCTGTAAGGGAGAACCGTAATGTGGAACTTTATTCAGACTCAGGTCTTTACCATATTCCCATTACATGCTGCATCAAAAGGCAGACAACTGTTATTCCGATCCAGCAACAGCCGCCAAGCAAAATCGGCTTCCCACCTGATTTAATTAGTTTGATTATGTTACTGTTCAAGCCAATAGCAGCCATGGCCATTATTATAAAGAACTTGCTAAGTTCCTTAAGTGGCTTAAAAACATAAGAAGGGACACCTGCTCTCAAGCAAATAGTTGTGATAATTGAAGCAATCACAAAGAAGACTATGAACATCGGAAATGCTCTTCTAAAGCTAAAGCCATTTGTCGAACTTCCATCCTTTTTTGCTTCCCTTGCCCTCAGATACGCAAGTACCAGTGTAATAGGTATGATAGCCAGTGTTCTTGTAAGCTTGACCGTAACTGCCTTATCAAGAGTCTGATTCCCTAGGTTCCACATACTATCCCAGGTTGATGCAGCTGCGGTGACGGAAGAAGTATCATTAACTGCAGTTCCCGCAAAAATACCGAAAGTCTCTCCTGTTGTGATATCAAAACCTATAAGCTTTCCCAGCGAAGGAAAAAGAAGTGCTGCCAGCACGTTAAAGAAAAATATCACAGAAATTGCCTGTGCCACTTCATCATCATCCGCATCAATGACAGGAGCCGTAGCTGCTATTGCTGAGCCGCCGCATATTGATGAGCCAACTCCGATAAGAGTAGCTGTGTTTCCTTTGATATTCATAACCTTATGAAGAATCCATGATAGGATAAGCGATGTTGAAATCGTGCAGATAATTATAGGAAGTGACTGTTTCCCGGTCTGAAGAACGACCGAAAGATTCATACCAAATCCAAGGAGGACAACAGCCTCCTGCAGAATTATCTTTGATGTGAACTTTATTCCATCAGCCGCCTTCCCCTTGTCATTCCAGAACAGGGCTATTATCATGCCCAGAATGATTGCAATCACCGCTCCGCCAACGACAGGGAAGCGCTTTCCCAGGAGCCATGAAGGAACTGCAATAGTGAAGCATACTATTACTCCCATGTAATTCTTTTTCAAAAAATCCATCTCAAGACCTCTCTCTTTTTAATCTGTTCTTTCGTAGGTCTTATTATATTCTGCCTTTTGAAAAAGATAAAATTATATATTATTATATATCCATAAACATTTCTTATCGTTAGGGAGGACTGATTATGCTGGATTTCAGAATAGATACTTTCCTCTGCGTTTGCAGACACCTCAATTTCACCAAGGCGGCTAAGGAGCTGAATATTACTCAGCCCGCTGTTTCTCAACACATACATCATCTTGAAAATGAATACGGGACAAAGCTGTTTACTCAGGATGGAAAAAAACTTTTTCTAACTGACAACGGAAAACTCCTGTATAAAAAAATGAATCAGATAAAAAATGATGATGAAAGTCTCAAAGAAATACTTTCACAGAATAACCATGGCTTAAAAGACATCTCTTTTGGTGTCACCATGACCATAGGAGAATACATAATTGCTGATCCGATCAGTGATTACATAAAAAATCACCCGGATACTAATCTTAAGATTACATTTGGCAACACATCGGAGCTTCTTAAAAAACTCTCCGAGGGGGTTATAGATTTTGCACTTGTAGAAGGATATTTTCCTGAAAATGATTATGAAACGCTGCTTTTTAGCAAAGAAGAGTTTGTTTCTGTCTGTTCGGCAAAGCACTCTTTCACTCAGAAACCGCGCGTGATAAAAGATCTCTTTCCCGAGCGAATTCTTATAAGAGAACCCGGTTCAGGAACGCGCAATATATTAGAAAGAGCTCTTGCCTTGAACAATTACTCTACAAGTGATTTTAGGAATTTTATCCAGGTGGAGAACATGCATGCCATAATAAGCCTTATTGAAAAAGACTGTGGCATCACCTTTTTATATAAAGCAGCGGTTGCATCCGGACTGCAGTCCGGATATCTGAAAACAATCCCCCTTGACGACTTTAGGGTAAAACATGATTTTACCTTCATCTGGCCAAAAGATACTGTTTTCAGTGAAGAGATCCGTGCAATATGTGAGGAAATCCTACCGGTGGCATAAACATTTTAGTAAAATGAATAACGATAAGCATACCTATTCTTAAAAAAGCATTTAATGAGGAAGAGATGACCGCACTTGCATCATGGGACATATCAGATCTATGGGCGAACTGGCAGGGCGCATGTATCAATAGTGGAAGCATCTGGTTTAGGGATGTGGATACTGAAAAGAAAGAGTTTAAGATCGTTTCATTGTTTGATCTTAGAGAGGCTGGAGGAGAAATAACGGATTAATTAGAGCTGTGGGTACATTGTGAACCTTTGGTTTAAGTCCCGTGTGCTCCGCTAAGAAAGATATATCGGAAGATAATCTTACAACAGATAAAGATTTAATGAGCAGAAAGTAAAATCAGAGTATTATTTTTGATCGTGGTTATTAAAGTTGCCACCAGCCGCATACAGTAGCCCTGAGCTTTCTACCGTACGCAGCAGGTAAACAGCAACTCGTCCTAGAAATGCCACAAACACAGCACTTAGGACATTGAAAAAGTTCTCAAAGAGATAATCGTTTCACAACGTATTACGTCTTTGTACAATCAAATACGACTTATTACACCTCAGGGCAATTGTCCTGGGGTGTTTTTTATTGAAGTGCGCCTAGCGGCGCACGTTTCTAACGGGTTAAAGTCCCGAATCCACCTGGTAGTGGGAAGGATATAGCCGAAGGCAAGGGTGTCCATCGTGAGATGGAATCTGAAGGAAGCTGGATATGAGGAACATACTAACTCATGGGCAAATCTCTGGTCTGACGAACAGAAATCTCATATAAGGTTATGCATGAGGGTGAGGCTGCTCCACAAGTCGAAGCCCAATAACTACACGGAATCATGCATGATAAATGAGGCAGATAGATGGAGAGGAAGAAACGTGTGGTACCTAGGGAGATCTGTTGCGATATGCCTTGAAAGAGGTAACCATTACC